>JBKPGQ010000357.1:0-11101 GCA_046729455.1 Verrucomicrobiota bacterium | reverse complement strand
GTAGTGATCTCGTTGACCTTCTTAACTGATTCGGCAGAAATGCGAGCATTGCCGATATTGATTAGAGGCTTTACCTCCACCAAGGCGTCCTGAATTTGATGAACGATCGGAAGGTTAAACTCGGACATCGCCTGCAGTCTTGTCTGAAAATAGGTCAGCAGATCCGGCTGATGCAGAAGCTCAGCGCCGTCGTTGGAGAAATGCTGTTTCACCACGGAGGTCAATACTTCCGTGCCCCTAAGCCACCCGCCCAGACTAACGAGTTGCGACAGCTTTTCATCGTGCACTTCGTTCATTGCCTGTTGAACGCTGTTTTGAGTGCGATCCAGTTCCTGCTGCACATTTGCCCAATTGCGCTTGTCTGCCGCATCGATGATCGCCTTGGCGTGTGGCGTGATTGAATTTCCTACGCCGATCCCCTTGGCCAGTACCAGGACGCGCTGGCCAATACCTTTTACTGCAGCCGCATCCTCCGCTTGCACCGCGATAAAGCCATCGGCAATCACTGTCCCAAGCAAGAGAGCGATACGCGGTCGCTCGGTGAAATTGGGTTCTTCACCGCTGCGGACGTGTTCCTTCCAGTTTACCGCACTCAGCTTGTTCAGTGCCCCGAAAATTTCGTTCGGTAACGGCACCACGACATCTTCTACAGTCGTGGACAATCGGTTAATATTGACGTGCCGCGGAGCCTGCGCACCATGCGCGCACAGGGCAAGGCCAAAGACCGCAGCTACCATTGAGTTCAAACGTTTGCTAAACAGCACCATTGGGAGCTTTGAATGTTGATTTCGAGTTCGTATTCAGGGATTTAGTAACCGAATCTAAGCAGAACCGCTGCCCTACACAAATCCCTGCTCAATGGTCTCTCCCCGGGCGAACAACCGGATTAGACCCAATAATTGCGTCTTTAAAGGCGCAATTATTGGGCCGAATTCTCGTTAGATGGTAGCGCGCTTGATGGTATTGTCGGCGGCTGTCGTCCTTGTCGCATGCAACCGTCTCTCGCCGACGGAAGCGAGCTTGGTTGGTTCGTGGAAAGCGCACACACCGCCTGAGTCTGTCACAATATTCACATTCGAGCCCAACCATACCAACTGTGCGCGGTCACGGTGCGGGACGACACGTGGTTGGATGGCGATGGTCGGTGGCACATCGAAGGTGATCAAATCGTTTTTGACGATGTGAGCTATCCCAAAGTCTATGAGGAATACAACCGCAAAGACCCCGATCTTGCTAAGCGACCGAGCCACTACACGGCCGCATTCCAGCAGCTCGACCACGACACGATCAAGCTTGACGGAGTCACGCTTACTCGAACCGAGCGGCCGCCGAAGCCCAGCAACCAGGCACCATTCTCTCCGTAGCATGAACAAACCATCTAACCAGCCGATGAAGCCAACACGGCCCCATTGCGGAGCAACTTCAGTGTGTTTGCCACGACACCCTGCCGTGCCTTATCTCCTTCTCGTTAGATGCCGAGCGGGCTTTGGATCATCGGGCGATTAGTCGTCCGCCGCAAAGGTCGCCTTTTGCCGAAAAATTCTGAGGAGCGTTACCAGTTTACGCGCTAGCTGTAATAAACCGAAACGAACCCCCTCCCCCGGGGGTTACCATCTGTAGCTCTTCACGCGTTTAAGAGCAGCAAATACCGATCCTTCTGAAATGTTCAGCTCGGCTGCGATCTTGCATTCACAAGCGGTTTATGAAGTTTGCTGCGTGGCATATCATCCACGATATTCGCGAATCCGAGATCAGTTGAATCGCAAAATCATTGCGCCCGTAGCTCAGTCGGAGAGAGCAACGGATTTCTAATCCGTGGGTCGGGTGTTCGAGTCACCCCGGGCGCGCACTACGTGGAAAGGCGATTTTCATAGGTAAAATCGGTGATTTTTGGCGCATTTTCGCATCAGACTCATTGCGAAAATATAAAACGCATTCTAACGCTGGATCTTCGGCAACGCGTAGTGATCACATCGCAACTTTACCAAAAGTCAGCACACAGCCGGATGTTACTAGCGATGACAATGTTGATCTTCGGGCTCGCCGGGCGCCTGGCCTGCCTGTTTCCCGTGCGGCGTGCAAATCTGGTGAATCCCACTCGCGCACTGCGGGTCGACTGATTTCATTGAATCATCGGCCGCCGCGGATTTCGAATGGTTCGGCCGGTTTGTTTCAGACAAGGCAAAAATCTCTCGGAGAATCTCGGCGAGGCGCTCCGCTCCTTCCGCTCCGCCAGTCATCATATTACAGACGTCGCCGACTTGAAATTCTGTCTGCTCTTACACTCTTTTTTTTGATGTCTGAAGTGCGAGCGAAGCCATTGTCCTGCGCGCTTCTACCACACAAAAGGGATCAGCCTGTAGCGGACGTTTTCGGTATAGGCTTCGTAGCCTTTCAACTTTTGTCTTAGAAATCGTTCTTCCAACACGCTCCGCACTGCGAGCACTGCGATCGGAACGATCGCGAGCAAAGCCGCCGTATATGACTCCAGCCAGAGCGCCGGGCCGATGGCAAACGGCGCAAAGCCTGTATACATCGGATGCCGCACCAACGCATAAACGCCCGTGTCGATGACTCGCTGGTGCCTTTCTTGCTGGAGCCTAACGACTGGTACTGCAAAGGGGTTGACTTTCATCGCAAGCGTCATGATCCACCAGCCCGCGACATAGAGCGCAAGCCCGAAAATTGAAACGAACCCGCCGGGTTTTGGCATCAGATGGGATCGGAACACATCCAGGGGAATAAAAACAATCTGGCCCACGAACGAGAGAACCAGCAGAATTACGAGAACCCTGTCCCAAAGGGGCTGTCCTTTTTGTATGACCCCCTTGGCCCGCTGGGAAAACAGATCAGCGCTATCAGGGAAAATGCTGAAGATCGCCGCGGCCATCGCAGCCAAGGTAACGGCAAGAAACACCCATGCCCGCCACCAGTGCAGGGTGCAGGCCGGTACAAAGAGCAGTAGAGCGTAAAACGCGACATTAAAGAGAACACCAGCAATGATTTTGAAAATGGACACCGGATGTTTGGAACGTGAATGGTGAGAAGTGATTGCCGGAAAGGGTCAACTTCTAACTTCTCACCGATCCCCTCTCACGCCTTAGTCCAGCGACGCTCATGGTCTAGCAACCATTTCTTGCGCCACAACCCACCGCCGTATCCGCACAGCGTGCCGTCAGCGCGGATCACGCGATGACACGGAATAATGATACAGATCATGTTTGTGCCGTTCGCGCGGCCAACCGCCCGGCGCGCGTTTTCATCTCCCAAGCGTTTCGCCATCCAGGAATACGAGCGCGTTTCGCCTACAGGAATCGACTGCAAGATTTTCCAGGCCCGCAGTTGAAACGGCGAACCAACCGGCGCCACTGGGATGTCGAACTCCAGGTTTTTGCCCGAGAAGTAATCGGCCAATTGAGAACGAACCGCTTCCAGATGCCGATGTTTTCCCGGCACCACATTTGTTCGCAATCGTTTTCGCAATACCGACAGCTCACGTTCGGTGGCGCGGCGATCGATAAACTCAAGCAGTCGCAAACCTTCGTCGTCCGCGACGGCGATCATCGCGCCTAGCGGTGTATCGAGCCGCTCGGCAAACAGTGGTGCGCGTGTCTTCGCGTTGCTCGGTGGTTCGCCAAAAATCTTCGTGAACGCTTCGCGAAAACCGCTCTCAGATTCAAACCCGCTGCCGTTTCGCGCTTTGTCCACGCGATCGCCTTCCCGCACCTGGCTCAAAGCAAGACCCATCCGACGCGCGCGATGATAAGCTTGAAATGTCATTCCGTAATGACGTTTGAATTGACGACGCGCGGTCGAAGGATCGATCGCCAGCGCCGTCAACTCCTTGTCTGTGAGGCGTCCCCCCGGCGCGCGTTCCACTTCCGCGCGTAGCCGCTCGATCAATTTCGGCGCATGCCCATTCGGATCCATGGGATGGCAGCGCAAGCATGGACGATAACCGCCCTGCAAGGCCTCACTCGATGTCGCGAAGAAATCGACATTCTCCGGTGCCGGCTTTTTCGCGGCGCACGTCGGCCGGCAGAAAATTCCTGTCGTGCGCACTCCGACAAAAAATATGCCTTCAAAACTCGCGTCGCGATTTACTAGCGCGCGATACATCGTTTCAGTCGGCGGAAGAAGCTCCATTGTTTTCATGTTAGCAAATTAAGCGGTCGTGTGCATTGACGCATCGATGAAATTCGGGCAGCGAATTTTAAACACTCCTCACGCGCGCAGGATTCGAAACGTAAAACAGCCGCGAGTAACGCTACGCGCATCCACGAATTCGGTTTTCGGATTTTGAAACAGCTTTTCAATCTCTGCTTCGGGATTGTTTTCGTTTACGATCTGGGCATCGATTATGTTGTAATCGGCATCGTAAGCGCGGAACGCGCGGCCATTGCGAAAATCCGCCGGATATTCTCCAGTCGCGCCGTAACGTTCGCACGGCTGAGCATGAACAAAAATCGGTCCGGTCTCAGAATAGGCATGCCCTGGCGGAATCGAAGTATAGGGAAATAGGATGACGCGCTCACCAGGTTGTGCCCAACGCAGACAATGCCGGCACGGATAACCTGTCGCAGAATCCACTTTGATGACAGCGTGGTCTGGAGCCCCGGAATCTGCTACCTGTCGAGCTTCCTCTGCGACTTCGGTGGGAAGTGGAACGATACGAAATGCGCTGCTCGCGAAAGCTTTCGGAGTTAATGTTTTCATGACGCAAACTGAGCGCGTCCGTTCGCATTGCGCATCGACGAATTTCAGGCATCAAATTCCGAGTATCCCTTGCGATCTCTTTTGGTTACATCGATTCAGCGACAATTTTTGCCACCTCGGCAATGGCTGCCTCTCGATCGTTCGCAGTCGCTGGTGATCCTACAGAATAAATGGCCAGCAGGATCGGCGCGCGACTAGGCGGACGCATGATGGCAACATCATTCGTTGCGCCGTTTGCACACCGACCGGTCTTATCGCCGACGGTCCACGTTCTTGGAACTCCGGAGCGGATCATGAGTCCTCCGGTCTCGTTGCGCTGCAACCACTCTTCGAGCTGACGGCGTGACGACTTTGATAAAGCATCTCCGAGCAATAGCCGCTGCATGTCCACGCAGATCGCCGCAGGTGTTGTTGTATCGCGATCGTCGCCAGGAATGGCGCTGTTCAATTCCGGTTCTTTGCGGTCAAGCCGGGTCATGTTGTCGCCGAGACCCCGTAGGAAATTCGTTAGGCCGGCCGGATCGCCAATGGTATCCAGCAAAAGATTGGCGGCTGTATTATCGCTCTGTTCGATCGCGGCCGCGCACAACGCGCCGAGCGTCATCCCGCCCTCTTTGAGATGGTCCTTTGTGACGGGCGCATATTCAAGGATCTGTTTCACGTCGGAAGGCACGAACCGTTCCAGTTTCTCCTGTTTCTCATCGACGCGCTTCAACACGGCCGCGGCCGCGAGAAATTTGAACGTGCTGCACATTGGAAATCGCGCGTCCGCCCGATAATCCACACGTTTGCTGTTACTGGTATCAAGCGCGGCCACACCGATCCGGCCACCGATTCGCGTCTCTACCGCTGCAACCCGGGCCGCCGCATCATCTTTCCCAGACGCTGCACTTGCCGTCAGGTAGGCTAGCAAAAGAAAACCTCTCACCATCGATGATACGCAGGATGACCTTCCGTTACTGCGACGAAAATTCCGCGACACGTTGCACAAACTTTTCCGCCCGCGGTGAGTGTCCCTTCAATGGTCGCGCGGTCGTCCGTCAGATCGACAATCTTTGCGGAAAGAAACACCGAATCATTCGTTGGCGTTGGTCGGAACAATTTGATTGCATACTCCGCTGTGACGGTGCACGGCGGGTGATCCTCTTTCGCGCGCTTCATCAGATGATAGGCCGCCGTCCAATTGCAATGGCAATCGAGCAACGTGCCGATGACGCCGCCATTCAGAACGCCCTCAAAAGCTTCGTATTTTTTCTCTGGTTGCCACTCTGCAACGACTTCGCCGTTCTTCGGGAAACTGCGAATGTGCAACCCATCCGGATTCGCCGGTCCGCAACCCCAGCAGGCGTTGTGTGGCGCATATTTTTCCTGGAGAGATTGCGAGTCTTTCATTGTAGCGGCGCTCTGTGACCGCCGAAAATTATGCAAGCTCGGCCGTCACAGACCGCCGCTACACTCGTTAATCTTCCGCGCCGTCTGAAGACGAGCCTGGATAGGGACGCAATTCGTGTCCAACGTAAAGTGACCGCGGCCTGATCAAACGATTATGATCGTGCTGTTCAGTCACGTGGGCGCACCAGCCGGCTACGCGCGATGCTGCGAAGAGAGGCGTGTTTAACTCCGGTGGAAACCCGAGCATCCAGAACACCGGTGCCGCATAAAGATCCACATTCGCGCAAAGATGTTTTTCGCGGTCCATTACTTCCTCGAGCTTTTCGCAGATTGGCACCCATTGTTCCTTGCCGGTGCGCTTACCCAAATCCCGCCCGATCTCACGCATCACCGGCACGCGTGAGTCGCCCTTTTTGTAAACGCGATGGCCGAATCCCATGATTTTCTCCTTCGTCTCCAATTTTTTCATCAGCCAGAATTCTGCGCGATCCGGCGTCCCGATTTCCTCAAGCATCTTCATCGATTCCTCATTAGCGCCTCCGTGCAACGGCCCTTTGAGCGTTGCGACCGCTGAGGTAACTGCTGCGTAGATTCCCGCCAGTGTGGAGGCGGTTACGCGCGCCGCAAAGGTGGACGCGTTAAATTCGTGGTCGGCGTAAAGATTGAAAATCGTATCCAGCATTCGGATTTGCCAATCTTGCGGAACTTTGCCCTCCAACTTGTAAAAGAAATTGCCGGCCTGAGTGAGGTCAGGCCTTTCCGGCAATGGTTTTTCTCCGCGCGAGATGCGCCAGCCGTCAGTGATCAGGGTGGAAACGCGCGCAATCAGGCGGATCGATTTGCGGATGTTTGCGTCATGTGAATTGTCACTCAGGTCCTTATCAAAGGCGCTTAGCATCGATACGCCGGTGCGCAGCATGTCCATTGGATGTGTCTTGCTCGGCAGAAGCCGAAGCATTTCGGTCACGGGGCCAGGCAGCGTGCGTTCCGCGGCAATTTGTTGCGTAAACTCGACTAATTGTTTCCCATTGGGCAACTCACCATTGAGCAGGAGGTAAGCGACTTCTTCAAAACTCGCCTTCTGCGCCATGTCATGAATGTCGTAGCCGCGGTACATCAGCCCCGCATTGGGATCGACCCAACAAATGGCCGTCTCGCCTGCGATCACGCCCGCTAATCCCGGGCTGTATTCTGGTTTCTTTTCAGTAGGCATTGGTTCCTCTTTACTTGCGAATCGCAATCGTTCAACTCATCGGACCTAACCAGGTGAGATTCAACATCCACTCTTCCAGCTTTCGGCTGTCGGATCGTAATCCAGCAACTCATAAAGCTGCTCGCGGGTTTGCATTTTCTCGATCCAACCTGATTGCGTGCCGGCCTTTTTTAGGACGCGCAAAAATTCTTCTGTTGCTTTCATCGAAACCCGAAACGCGCTCTGAGGAAAAATCACCATCTTGTAGCCGAAATCCGATAGTTCTTGAAACGAAAGGAGAGGACTTTTGCCGAATTCCGTCATGTTCGCGAGGAGCGGCGCTTTCACTTCGCGGGCGAACGCTTTGAATTCGTCCGCGCTTTGCAGGGCTTCGGGAAAAATTCCGTCCGCGCCTGCTTCAAGATAACGGAGAGAGCGCTTTACCGCGCGATCGAAATCTTCAACTGCACGCGCATCTGTGCGGGCAATGATCATGAAGTCTTGGTCACGGCGCGCTCTAACCGCCGCTTTGATTCTTCCGGTCATCTCATCAACATCGACGACTGATTTGCCCGCGAGATGTCCACAGCGCTTGGGAAACTCCTGATCTTCAATGTGACAGCCAGCCAGGCCTGCCTTTTCCATTTCGCAAATTGTGCGCGCGACATTCTCGGCGCCGCCGAAACCTGTGTCCGCATCGACAATAGCTGGAACCGTGACCGCATTTGCGACATAGCCAGCGAGCCTGACGACCTCCGTCATCGACAGCAACCCAATGTCCGGCACGCCAGCGGTTGCGTTCGCCATTCCCGCGCCGCTGATGTACACGGCGTCGAAGCCTGCGCGTTCCACCTGCCGCGCGATTGCCGCATTCGGTACGCCAGGCAACATCACCACGTTTCGCGCGATCAACTGACGCAATTGGGCGGCTTTGCTGTTCTTTGTCATGTCGAGCGAAAGTCTTGCCCTGAGCGAAGTCGAATGGGTCGAGACATCTCTTGCTATTACTTCGGCATTTCCAATGCCTTCATCAGCTCATCAACATTTGGGGCCTCGTCCAGCTTCCACGCAAGATCGACAATCTTCTTCGCGCGCTTTTGACCAATCGCCGGTTCAACAAGTGCAAAAAACTTCTCTTCCACTTCAGAATCTTTCAGCGGATTCTTGGCGTGCCCGAGCGGATAATCGACTCGCCTGGTTAGTCGCCTGCCATCGGCAAGATCGACGTGCACAATGTTGGCGACGGCGCCGGGATACATCGCACTCAACTCAGAATTACGTTCTACCTTCACGTTCTCCAAAAATTTCCAAACGTCGAGATGGCCAAAGCGCTCGCGGTCGAATTGTTTGTCGGTCACTTCGCCGTCGATCAGCGCGATTGCCGTAATGTAAGGTAAACTGTGGTCTGCCGTTTCGCGCGTCGCCGGTTTCCATTTTTCCGGCTCGCTCCCTATGATGTCCACCGAAGCATCGTGGCTTTCGATCGTCATCGATTTTACCTTTGCAGGATCGCCAATTTCTTTTCGCAACGAGAGGGCCCCCTCAATGGCGCTTTGGCTGTGATATTCGGCCGGCCAAAACTTGATGCTCGTGTTCAAGATCATTTCCGGCGCACCGCGGAACTTTTCTCCGACGTTCCCGAGCGAAACACCGAGTTGCTTTTCGAAACCCATCTGCCCTTCGAAAATTGGGGCAGGCCCGGTCATTCCCGCGCGCGCGAGCAACGCCGAATAGACGCCGCGCCGCGCCGCGTCAGCGAACGCGACGCCCTTCCAATGCGAGAGTTCGCCTGCGCGCGACTGGCGCATCGCCGCGCACGCGACTCCGGCAATATTTACTGCGTGGCGCGTTTTCTCCGGATCAAGTTTCATCAGCCGCGCGCACGCAAGCGCCGTGGAGAAAGCGCCGTAGGTCACGTGGTCCCAGCCACGCGCCCGAATACTCGCGGCGTCGCATAATCGACATTGCACTTCGTACGCAAGCGCGATCGCTGCGATCAATTCGCCACCACTTGCGCCCACGCTTTCCGCCGCAGCCAGCGCCGCGGAAATATTATCGCTCGGATGCGCCGGCTCCTTTGAAAGATAAGTATCGTTGTAATCGAAATAGCGAATGCAACAGCCGTTGGCGAATGCGGTCCAGTCGGGCGGCGCCTTGTGATTCGTGCCGATGATTGTCGCCCCGTTTTTAGCCGAAAAATCGGAGGCGAGGTTTCGGGCTATCGCGCAAGGCTCTTCGTTCCAAGCGCCTAGCGCACAGCCCAGCGAGTCAATGACGCGCCGTTTTACTTCGTGCACGACTTCTTTGGAAAGATCTTCAAACCGAAATGAGGAGGAATAATTGGCGAGTTGGTGAGCAAGTGTTGTCTTCATGAAAGGTTGCAATTTCAATCTGCCGACGAACGGCGCGTGGGCAACCGTCTTGTCATTCTGAGGGAAGCCCGTTCGACTCGCTACGCTCGCTCCAAGAACCCGCGGCGTTACCCCGACGGTTTCATCTCGGGATTCCTCGACTTCGCTCGGAATGACGGCAGAATAATTCCGTGAGCGAATTTCAGTTCGGCGGAGAATTTGTCTGGCATCCAACGCCGGAACTCGTCGCACAATCAAATCTTCAGCGCTTTATCGATAAACATGAGCTCGGTTCGTACAACGAGCTGATGCGACGATCGACAACCGACATTGAGTGGTTCTGGGAGGCGGTGCTGAGCGATCTCGATATCCAGTTTTACAAACCGTACTCGCGCGTGGTCGATCTAAGCCTCGGCAAAGCCTGGGCGCGTTGGTGTGTCGGCGGCGAAATGAACATCGTCCACAATATGCTCGACGAGTACGCCGGCACCGAGATCGACAATCGCGTTGCCATCAAGTCCGAACCCGAAGACGGCATTACCCGCACCCTCACCTACAAAACGTTGCGCGTGCAAACCAACGAGATGGCTGCCGCGTTACGCAGCCTCGGTCTTGGCAAAGGGGACGCTATCGGCGTGTTCATGCCAATGGTGCCAGAGATTGTGATTGCGATGCTCGCGATCATTAAAATCGGCGGAATTTTTCTCCCGCTCTTCTCCGGCTTCGGCGCAGCGGCGATTATTTCGCGGCTCAAGGACGCCGAGGCAAAAGCGCTATTCACCGCCGATGGAACTCATCGACGCGGAAAATTTTGTGCGATGAAACCAGTCGCGCATGAGGCGGCGTCGCAGATCTCCACGCTGAAACATTTGATCGTTTTGGAAACTGCAGGAGATCAGCAAGCGGAGCGCTTGCCCTACAAAACGCATTCGTGGCGCGACCTGATAAATCTAGCACCTCCCAACTCTCAACAACCAACGGAACGCACATCGGCGGAAGATCCGATGATGATCATCTACACCTCGGGCACAACCGGCCGACCAAAAGGCGCGGTGCACACGCATTGCGGATTTCCAATTAAGTCCGCACAGGACATGTGGCACGGGCTCGATCTGCACCCGGACGAAACCCTTTTCTGGATGACCGACATGGGCTGGATGATGGGACCATGGGAAGTTTTTGGCACGTTACTGCTTGGCGCGACGATGATGCTTTACGATGGCGCGCCCGACTTTCCGGAGCCGGATCGCGTCTGGTCATTGGTAGATCGGCATAAGGCCACCGCGCTCGGCGTCTCGCCGACGTTAATTCGCGCGTTGCGACGCCATGGCGACGAGATTGTGCATCGACACGACCTTTCGTCGCTCCGCAAATTCGCTTCCACTGGCGAGCCGTGGAACCCAGATCCCTGGACATGGCTGTTCCAGAATGTGGGGCGCGGAAAACTTCC
>JBKPGQ010000356.1:0-4413 GCA_046729455.1 Verrucomicrobiota bacterium | reverse complement strand
CCGCGTCCGTTGAGGACATAACGCGCCGCGCTTTTCGAGTTATCTTCTCGAATGACGAGCGTTTTGATAGGCTGATAACTGGCAGCCGCTCCTTCCTCAGACGTCATTTTGATTACCGCCCCCGTTACTGTTACTGTTTCTGTGGTGGTTTGTTTCTTATTTGTCGAGCTCGGCTGCGCGAATGCCAACGGAGCAAGTAGCAAGCAGCCGAGCATAACAATTACTTTTTTCATAGTGCCTCCTCTTTGATGTTGATTGTTAGTGCATGTTTTACTGGCTGAATCTCTGGAGCTGAGCTGAACGGAACAAGAGCCAGTTAGTGTCTTTGCCACAGTCCACTTTTACTTCGCTTGCAGTGCGGGACTACCGTGCAGTCGTTAATGCTCCACGGTCAGTGGTCTGTAGCCACCGCACACATTAGGCATTGCTCAATCCCGCAGGATGGCGCATCAATTGGGCTTGCCATCGTAGAAATGAACGAAAGTGACCAGAATGAAAGAGCATTACTTCGATGATATGAAAGTGGGTGACCGGTTCAAATCCGAGCCGCTAAACGTCACGGAGAAGCAGGTCATCGAGTTCGCCCACAAGTTTGATCCGCAGATGTTTCATCTGAACCGGAAAGCTGCTGAGCGAACACTTTTCAAAGGACTGATCGCGAGTGGCTGGCATACGGCCGCCATGACGATGCGGCTGTTTGTGCAAACGTTGAACTTCGCCGAGGGCGCCATCGGGCTTGGTGTTGACGAATTGCGGTGGCCTAACGCGGTGCGACCTGGGGATGTGCTCAGTGTTGAAACTGAAATTCTGGATCTAAGGCCGTCGCGCTCTAAGCCCGGTTACGGAATCATTCGGTTGCGTAACGTGACCACGAATCAAAGCGGCGAGATTGTCCAGACGATGCTGGCAAGCGCGATGGTGCCAGGACGACCGGGGTTTGGAGTTCCGCCTTTAGGCGGATCGAGCTAATCTCAATCCCATGGCCGCTGCGCGCTACCTATGGCGTCAGCTCAACCAGAAGCAGCGGGAGAAATTGCTCGCGTGGCGCAAGGAACGCGATTATCCGTGGCATTCACCGCAGCATCGGCCCAACTTTGGACATCTGCGATTTCCCATTTCCGCGGCTTGCTACGAACACCGTCATTACATCGGCTACAGCCTGGAGCGCATGGACAGTTTCTCCCGTGACTTGCTCGCAGTGCTCGCAACGCATGCGAGTCAGACCTTCGCGTGGTGCGTGTTGCCGAATCTCTACCACGCGCTCGTGGAGACGCCGAAGATTAAACAGTTACTGCATGAATTGGGACTGCTTCATGGCCGCGCTTCGCACTCCTGGAATGGCGAGGAGCGAACTCGCAGACGGAAAGTATTCTTTCGCGCTGTCGAGCGCACGATGCGTTCAGAACGACATTATTGGGCAACCTTGAATTACGTCCATCACAAGCCTGTTCGACACGGGTACGTGGAATGATAGAAGGATTGGCCATGGAGCAGCGCTACGGAATATCTTGCGGAAACAGAAGCGAGGAAGCGAAACGTGTTTGGCGCGAATATCCAGTGCGAGATTACGGCGAAGGTTGAGACGACCCAGAAACGTAACTTGAAGGTATGTGGCTTGAGCCGCCTCCGCTCGGAGTTCCGCGTTCATGTGGTCCCGGGGATGCACGCTCTAGTCACCGCCTGAACGCGGAACTCCAAACTCCGGCCTCTACCGCTTTAGCGATTCACCATCTGCATAGCCCAATCCGGATAACGCGCGCCGGCGACTGCTTCATGAGGAGCGACCTCATCGATGCGCGCCAGATCTTTGGCGGTGATAGCGACATCGAGCGCGCCGACATTTTCCTGCAGGTATTTGCGACGTTTGGTTCCGGGAATGGGTACAATGTCGTCGCCCTGTGCCAGAACCCAGGCGAGCGCTAATTGCGCTGGGGTGCATTTTTTCTCGCGAGCGATTTCTTCGACCCGTTTCACGAGCGCAAGATTGCGTTGGAAATTTTCTCCCTGGAATCGCGGCGAGGTTCGTCGGTAGTCGTCTTCCGGTAAATCCTCGAAGCGCTTGATTTGCCCGGTCAAAAATCCGCGGCCCAGCGGACTGTATGGCACCAAACCGATGCCAAGCTCGCGGCATACGCCAAGAACCTCCTTTTCAGGATCGCGTGTCCAGAGTGAATATTCCGATTGTAATGCCGTGATCGGATGAACGGCATGTGCGTGTCGGATTGTGCCCGCGCTGGCTTCGGACAAGCCGAGAAAGCGCACCTTGCCTTTGCGCACGAGCTCTGCCATCGCGTCAATGGTATCTTCAATAGGCGTCTCTGGATCGACGCGATGCTGATAATAAAGATCGATCACATCAACGCCCAATCTGCGCAAACTTTCCTCGCAGGCCTTTTGGACATAATCTGGCTTTCCGCTAATCCCGCGGTAGTCCGGCCGGGTGGGATCACGCTGGATCCCAAATTTTGTCGCAATGACAACGTGTTCACGATGTCCGCGTAAGGCGCGGCCGAGTAATTGCTCGTTTGTGTGTGGCCCATACATATCTGCCGTGTCGAAGAACGTGATCCCGAGCTCCAGAGCACGATGAATCGTCGCGATGGATTCTTCATCATCGCGTTCGCCATAAAAGTCCGACATTCCCATGCAACCAAGACCGATTGCTGAGACAATCGGACCGCCACGTCCAAGCTTTCGCTGCTTCATACTTGTTGAGATTCGATTGTCAGCTTTATCGCGGCCGCGAAATCGTCGGGCAACGGCGCTTCAAAGCTTCTCCATTCCTCAGTACGAGGATGACGAAATCCAAGCTTCCATGCGTGCAACATTTGTCGCGGAAAATCCTTTGCGAAGCGCGGCGCATAGACTTTATCGCCAAGCACTGGGTGACCGAGATGATGAAGATGCACGCGAATCTGGTGGGTACGTCCGCTGTGCAGCCGGCATTCGATCAAGCTGGCCCGATCACTCGACCGAACAGCGCGATACTCGGTTTTGGCCGCGCGTCCACGGAGGCTGGTTGCGCTCATTCGTTGCCGATGGACTGGATGTCGCCCGATTTTTTCTTCGATTACACCGGTCGTTTTGGGCAATTTTCCGGCCACCAATGCAAGATAAATCTTTTCCACCGTGCGCGCGGCGAACTGCTTGGATAGATCCCGATGGGTGGTGTCATTTTTGGCGACGACGAGACAACCACTCGTCTCTCTGTCGAGACGATGAACGATGCCGGGGCGCTCTTTTCCGCCAATTCCCGACAACGTTGTGCAGTGGTTGAGCAACGCGTTGACCAGAGTGTGTTCGCGATGACCCGCACCCGGGTGAACGACCAACCCGGGCGGCTTATTGATGACGATGAGGTCGTTGTCTTCAAACAGAGTCTCAAGCGGGATTGGCTCTGGCAGGGTCTCGATCTTTTCCAGCGGCGGCTCGGTTAATTCAATCTTATCGCCGGCTCGAACAATTTGGCGTGGCCGACTGGCTGAGTTGTTGAGTCGAACGAACCCGTTGCGGATCAACTGTTGAAGTCGTGACCGGGAGAATTCTGGGAGTCGCTTCGCCAGAAATTGATCGAGGCGAATCTTGGCTTCGTTCGTTGGTACGATAAGCTCGATCCAAGTCGAATTTTTGGCGCGAGGTTGCCTCATAGATACATGAACGCGTGCCGCGAGTTTTCAGGCTCGCATGGAGAGCAGTTGAACGGACAATAGCAGTTTGTGAATCGGGAGGCGAGGCACCCGCAAGCCCACCAACGGGGTGCCCATGCTACGTTTTGCTCTGTAAGGTCTGAATGTTACAATTGTTGCCCAATGGCGAGTGAGCCCACCGCCCAAACGTGCCCCGGTTGCGGGACGACTGTCGATACGACGGAGGCAGAGCCATTGGCGCGGATCGCCTGTCCAAACTGCGGCAAGAAGGTCCGCGTGGAGAGGAGCTTCGATCATTTCATCGTGGTCGAGACGCTTGGTGTTGGCGGGATGGGCACCGTTTATAAGGCACGCGACACGCATCTCGATCGGTTCGTAGCGCTGAAAGTATTGCGAGCAGATCTCGGCGCTGAAGAGGATTATAGCGCGCGATTACAACAAGAGGCACGCATTGCTGCCGCTGTGAATCATCCGAACGTGGTGCAGGTATTCGATTCGGGAACAGACCACGGCCAGTTTTATGTCGTCATGGAATTGGTCGAGCGCGGAAGTCTTGACGATCTTATGGCGTTGCAACCCCGATTATCGGAAAAGAAAGTACTCGAGACCGGTATCCAGGTTGCAAAGGGGCTGCGTGCCGCGCACCTGCGGGGTCTGATTCACCGCGATGTGAAGCCGGCCAACATTATGTTTGTTGACGAACACGCAGCAAAAATCGGCGACTTCGGCCTTGCCAGCACGGCAACGCAACGTTGGGAGACCGATC
>JBKPGQ010000355.1:0-2065 GCA_046729455.1 Verrucomicrobiota bacterium | reverse complement strand
TGCGGTTTCTCCGCCAGTTCGCATGAAATTTTCAGTCAATTGGTTGCGCGAATTTGTCGATCTTCCAGAAAATCCGGGAGAGATCGCGAATTTGCTCACTCGCGCCGGCGTTGAAACGGAAAGCATCGAAACCCGCGGCGCAAAGATCGAGCAGGTGATCGTTTCCCAAATCGTTGCATCGTCGCGCCATCCGAATGCTGATCGACTGACAGTTTGCGAGGTGAACGACGGGAGCGGCACGAACCGCCAAATCGTTTGTGGCGCCACTAATTACAAAGTCGGCGACAAAGTTCCGCTCGCGTTGCCGGGCGCAAAGCTGCCGAACGGACTGGAGATTCGTAAAAGCAAACTGCGCGGTGTCGAATCGGAAGGCATGCTTTGCAGCCCAATCGAGCTCGGGCTCGGTGAAGACGCATCCGGGCTTTTGATTTTATCTCCTGATGCAAAGATTGGCGCGCCGATTGCCGATCTTTTTCCGACTGACACCGTTCTTGACGTTGAGATCACACCTAATCGCGGCGATCTACTCAGTCATTTCGGTCTCGCGCGCGAGATTGCGGCGCTGATTGGAAAAAAACTTAAGTCAACGGCACGCGAATCGAAAATTCCCGTCAAGAAGACCGGCGTGACGATCACCGCAACGCGGGAATGTCCGTTTTTCTCCGTGCGCAGGATCGACAACGTTACGATCGGACCGAGTCCGCAGTGGCTGCGTGCCAAGATCGAGAACGTCGGCATTCGCTCCATCAACAACATCGTCGACATCTCCAATTTTGTAATGCTGGAGCTCGGCCAACCTACGCATGCATTCGACGCTGATAAATTGAAGGGCAGCATCAACGTGCGACTCGCGCGTGAGGGCGAGAAATTTCTCGCGCTCGACGGAAAGACTCACTCGCTCAAGCGCGACAATTGTGTTGTCGCTGATCAAGAGCGCGCGGTTGGAATCGGCGGCGTAATGGGCGGCGAAGAAACCGGCGTGACTGAGTCAACCAAGAATGTCTTGCTGGAAGCCGCTTACTTTTTGCCGGCGAGTATTCGTCGGACCGCGCGCGAATTAAATCTACCGAGCGATGCCAGCTACCGATTCGAGCGCGGCGTCGATCCTGAAATGGTGCTCCGTGCATCGCAGCGGACCACCGAATTGATTCAAGAGATCGCAGGCGGAATTCCGGCAAAGGAAATCAACGTCGCCGGCAACCTGCCGACGAACCCTGCCGATGTTTCGTTGCGCTACGAGAAATGCGATCGCGTTGTTGGGATCGCGATCAAACCGAAAACAGTCGACGAAATTTTGACCAGATTCGGTTTGAAGAAAATCAGCGCGGCCGAGATAACGAAATGGAAAATTCCAAGCTACCGGCGCGATTTGCAGCACGATGTCGATCTTATCGAAGAAGTCGTGCGAGCTTACGGCGCCGAGAGAATTCCGGGAACGGATCGCAGCCGGTTCACGCCTTCGACCGCGGCTGACCGCGCGCACGATTTGGAATTACAAATGCGCCAACGACTGGTTGCAGCTGGCCTTAATGAAGTGCGGACGTCAAAGTTGCTTCCCAGGGAAAGATTCGCGTTTGGGGAAAATGCGATCGAGTTACGTAATCCGCTGAGTAAAGATCACGTGGCACTACGCCCCAGTTTGTTGCCGGGGTTGCTAGGAGTACTTGACCACAACATTCGTGCGGGAGCGGAACGCGTCGCGATCTTTGAAACAGGCAGGGTTTTCGAACCACCGAGCGGCGCAGAAAAGAAACGAATGGCTATTCTCCTTTGGGGTAACGTTGGGAGTGAAGTTCATTGGCGGAACGAAAAACGCCGCGTTGATTTCTTCGATCTAAAAGGCGCGATTGAACTAGCAAGAACCGGTTTGTCTTTTCGTCGCGGTCAGCATGCCAACTTTGCACTCGCTGTAGAAATCACGGCGGGTAATCAACGGGTTGGCCTCGCCGGGCAGCTAACGAATTCGCTCGCGTCAACAATCGACGCATCTGGCGGCGTCTTTGTTGCAGAAGTATCGCTTGATTTGCCGACCAGCGATTTGGAGTCGCGCGCGACTTTCCGCGAA
>JBKPGQ010000354.1:0-5795 GCA_046729455.1 Verrucomicrobiota bacterium | reverse complement strand
CGTCCGACAATTTCCGGGCCAAACGAAATGTTATCGACGAAATGTCCATCCATGATGTCGCAGTGGATCCAATCGGCACCCGCGGCCTCCACCCGATGGATTTCGTCACCGAGTCGTGAGAAATCGGCGGCCAGAATGGATGGGGCGACGATCACTCTTCCCATGGAGTGATGGAGTAATGGACTAATGGAGTAATGGCAAGCCCCTCAACCATACTTCAGCACTCCAACACTCCATTGCTCCAACAGAATGCGCTTGACGGCGTGCCGCTCTGTTTCATGTTACGGCGTTTCAGCCGGCCGAATCGCGCTCGTGGGGGAGGGTCCTGTGAAGATGGCCGCCTCAGGCGGATGAACGCGCTTCTTCTCGGGCTGGAGAGTTTCTGCTAATAAATAATTCATGTTCAATGGACTTTTCGGCTGGTTATCCAGCGACATCGGGATCGATCTAGGCACGGCAAACACTCTTGTTTACGTAAAGGATCAAGGGATCGTTTTGCGCGAGCCATCTGTGGTGGCCGTGCAGGCCGGCACCAACAGAGTGCTGGCTGTCGGTGACGAAGCCAAGCGCATGCTCGGCCGCACACCGGCAAACATCGTCGCAGTCCGTCCGCTCAAAGATGGCGTTATTGCGGACTTCGAAGTGACGGAAGCGATGCTGCGGCACTTCATCACCAAGGTGCACAATCGCCGGGTGCGCGCGAGACCGCGTGTCGTTATCGCGGTGCCATCTGGAATCACGGAAGTGGAAAAGCGCGCGGTGCGTGAATCGGCGACCCATGCCGGAGCACGGGAAGTTTATTTGATCGAAGAACCAATGGCAGCGGCGATCGGAGTGGGACTTCCGGTGCAGGATCCCGCCGGTAACATGATCATCGATATCGGAGGAGGCACGACCGAGGTCGCTCTCATTTCGCTGTCGGGAATTGTGTTTAGCCGCAGTGTGCGCGTCGCAGGCGATGAACTGGATGAAGCGATCGTGCAATATATGAAGCGCGCCTACAATCTGATGGTCGGCGAACGCACAGCCGAGGAGATAAAGATTAAAATTGGCTCGGCATATCCCAGCGAAAAGGAGACGAGCGTAGAAGTTAAGGGACGTGATCTGGTCGCCGGTTTGCCTAAGACGCTGATGATCACATCCCAGGAAGTACGCGAAGCGTTGCTTGAACCGATCTCGACAATAGTCGATTCCGTGCGGATCACTCTCGAGCGCTGTCCGCCCGAGCTTTCGGCGGATCTCGTCGATCGCGGCCTGGTACTGGCAGGCGGCGGCGCGTTACTGCGGGGCTTTGACAAGCTTTTGAGCGAGGAAACAGGTTTGCCTGTCCATGTTGCTGAAGATCCGCTCAGCGCGGTGGCGGAAGGGACCGGCAAATGCCTCAATGAACTTAAATTCTTGCGTCAAGTGGCCTCTGCAGATCGCCAGTGGCGGTAGGAAGAATTGCGGTTTGGCGATTTCGGATTGCGGACTGATGTCGGTGGTTCCGCAGATGTCGATCTTCCTTAATCCGCAAACTCCAATCCGAAATCCGCAATTGCGATGAGCCGCACGAACATCATCGCGCTGCTGATTTTCGGCGCAATTCTGGGATACTTTCTCAGCTTTGGGCCGGTGGCCACGCAAAAGTTCAAGACTGGCGTCTATCAGTTGCTGGCACCATTTTTCACCGGCGGCTCTGGATTAAAAAAACAGCTTACATCGGTGCGTACAGGCTTGAAGTCGCTCGACCAATTAGAGCGCGAAAATGCTAACTTACAGGTGGAAAACCGAGAGCTCAGAGCGACTAACCAGGGTCTGCGCGATGCCGAAAATGAGGTGAATCGCTTACGTCACGCGCTCAATTACCGTGAGCGCTCGGTCTTTAAATTAATCGCCGCGGAGATTGTCGCGCGTGATTCTTCGACTTGGTGGCGAACGGTTACGATTAACCGTGGCAAGCGAGATGGCATCGAAATCGACATGCCTGTCGCGACGGACGAGGGATTAATAGGAAAAATAACGACCGTAAGCGATAGTGTCTCGGTTGTATTGCTGGTCTCCGATGAAAACTGCCGGGTTGCGGCAAAGGTCGAAGGAAGCCGAGAACAGGGGATTGTATCTGGCGAGCGCGTGACAACGGGACTCACCCCGTTTTTGAACCTGAATTTTTTGTCAAAACAAGCTGACCTGAAGCCTGGCCAGAAAGTTTATACTTCGGGAGTTGGCGGCGTGTTCCCGTCGGGTTTGCTGATTGGCAGTGTGAAAACTTTCCGTGTGCGAGAACTGGATGGACAAGCGCAGGTCACGCCCGCGGTCGATTTGTCGCATCTGGAGGACGTGTTCGTAGTGACTGGCCGAAAATGATTTTCTTTTTTGTTTTACTCTTACTTGTGCTGATGGCGCAGATTGCGGAGTTTTTTATTCCGGCGTTGCCGTGGCTCTACAACGCGCACGTGTACATTGTGCCCGTGATTGTCTTCTATGGCGCGATGGCCCTGCCGTTTCCTCTCATGCTGGCGCTTGCCATGTTCGCGGGGGTTTTGCTGGATGCCCTGACTGTGCAGGTGATCGGCGGGAAAGTTGAAATTTCAACTGGATCATCGATACTGATTTACGGTGTGCTGGCAGGAATAATGCATGGCCTGAGACCCCTCTTTGCACGCGGTCGTTGGGAAGTGCACTGTATCCTGAGCGGCGTCTTCACCTCGTTAATGGTTCTGGCACAATATTTGATGATCACATTTCGTCGCGGCTCTTTTATGTTCACCCGCGAAATTTGGTGGCAAGTCGGCGGGCCTGGTCTCGTTGCCATGGCGATGGCCCCGATCGTGTTCTGGTTCTTACAGTGGATAGGACGAATGACCGCCTACTCATATAGCCCAGAAAGGGGGCGGCTCGAGTGAACAGGCGCCGCGTGACTTCCCGTGTGCGGATTCAACTTCTCGGGCTCTTGATGCTAATGGGCATGGGCGCTCTCGGTCTCAAGCTTTGGTGGATCCAGGTAGCGCATGGCCAGGAATGGACTTCCCAGCTTCGCGGTAGTTCTCAGGCGACGGTGCGCATTCCTTCGGTGCGCGGCGAGATCAAAGACCGCAACGGAGTGACTCTCGTCCAAAATCGGGCGAGTTATGAGGTCGATTTTTATCTGCCGGAAATGGTCAAAGGTTATCGCGAACGCTTCGGTCAGCCGCCTTTGACCGAGTATCGAGCAACCATCAATGGAATGCCGAAAGATCTGAAGGAACCGGACATCATCAAGATCGTCAATAATGGCGTCGTCCCACGGCTCAACGACCTCGATCTTGCGCGCGATTACAATGCGGGCCGGTTGCAGAAACACTATCGCAACGATACCGAAGTTCCGTATTCGTACGTCAAAGACATCGATTTTCCAACTTTGGCGAAATTTTCGGAGCATGATGTCGGCTTGCCGGGAGTGGAACTCGCGCTCAAACCCGTGCGTTCCTACGTTTATGGCGCGCTTGCCTCGCATCTTCTGGGTTATGTCGGCATGCCGGATGACGTGGATAAAGAGGACGCAAAGAAATTCACGTTTTACCAGGGAGACGTGGAAGGGAAATCGAACGTCGAAAAAATCATGGACGAGTATCTGCGCGGGAAACCTGGGGTACGTTATTTACGGCGCAATGCAAAGGGCACCATTGATGGCGTTCTGCGCGAAGATCCGCCGGAACAAGGCGCCAATGTCTATTTGACGATCGATGCGCGCATCCAAGCGATCGCAGAGGAAGCGCTGCGCGCCGTGAACCGGGCTGGAGCAGTAGTTGTCGATCCAAACAATGGCAACATTTTGGCGATGGCTTCGGTGCCCTCATTCGATCCAAATACTTTCATCCCGAGCATCAAGGCGAAGGATTGGACAGGGCTGCAGAAAGATGAGGGCGATCCATTAGTCAACCGCGCGATTAGCTGCCTGCCGCCAGGCTCGACGTTCAAGCTCATCACGTCACTCGCCGGTCTCCGGGGCCAGAAAAATCTCGCGGGCGCGAAATACAGCTGCGGTGGCGGCGTAAGTTACGGCGACCATTTCTTCCAATGCTGGGTAGCCGAGAAACATTACACACACGGCACGATCGGGCTCGCCGACGCGATCAAGGTTTCGTGTGACTCCTTTTTCTATCAGTACGGAAACGCAGCCAGCATTCAGTCGATTGACCACATTGGCAAGATGTTGGGCATCGGCGAGGAATCAGGTCTGCAACTCACCGGCGAACAGAGCGGCAATATGCCGGGGCCTGAGTGGATGCAAATTCACCATCCCCAGGAGAGGTGGTCACAAGCTCAAACCGCCAACGTTTCAATTGGTCAGGGATACACGCTTGTTTCGCCCTTGCAATTGGCAATGGCATACGTGGCGATCGCAAATGGCGGTATATGCTATTACCCACGTCTGGTCGATAAAGTTTTGAAACAAGATGGCTCTCCGGTGTTAGATGAACAAGGCAACCCAGCAGCGCTACCGCCGCGCGTGCGATCCGATTTACGGCAGGAAATCTCCCCTGATCAGATCGAGCTGGTCCGCAAAGGCCTTTGGAAGGTTGTTAATGAAGACGGCGGCACCGGCGGCAGAGCACGTTTGAAAGATTGGGTGGTAGCGGGGAAAACCGGCACCGCGCAGGCCACTGTGCGGGGGCATAAGGATACAACTGCATGGTTCGCGTGTTTCGCACCATTTGACCATCCGAAATACGTCGTCGCAGTGATGGTGCAAGGAGGCGAGCACGGCGGCAGCGTAGCCGGCCCAGTCGCCGACAGAATCTTGGAGCGCTCGCTCGCACTAGATGAAGGCAAATTCGACATGCAGGTCGCCTGGCTCCCGCCCGCGCATAAGCCCAATCCATTCCAAATGATCAAGGATGTGACTTATCACGACAAGGGAGGGAATCTCGGTGCCGAGGACGAAGAAAACGCCGGCGATTCGCAAAATGCCACTGCGCAGATGGCAAGCTCGGACGCAGCGCCTGACGTGGAACCGGAAGCAGATTCTCAGGGGAAAGTACGGCGGCGAGGTACTGCTGCTGTGGCCCGCGCTCTGCCCGCTGCGACGCCAGCTCCTCGTAACTTTTTCCAGCGGCTCTTTGGAATACGGCGGCAACCCGCTCCTGCGCCACCGCCACCGCCGCCTAACCGCAAGCGTGGAACAACACCACGATGAACAGCCGATCAGAACCATCGCCGCGTTGCATTTGGTCAGTCCCGCTTCTGATCGGACAACCTCTTTCGTTTTATGATAGACAAAGTAAGAAAACTTTTGGGTCTTTCCTCACGCAAGACCGGCAAGAAGATCATACTCAGCGTGGAAAAGCTCGAATCCCGGGTGGCCCTGCTCGAAAACGGCCGACTCGAGGAGTACAGCGTCGAGCGTACGAGCTCTCGGAATATCGTCGGCAGCGTTTATAAGGGTAAAGTCAAAAATATCGAGATGGGTTTGAAGGCGATGTTTGTCGACATCGGCTTCGAGAAAAACGCGTTCCTTCATTTTTGGGATGCGATCCCGGCTGCGCTCGACAGCGGCGTAGAGGAAATCGATCGCCGCGGGAGTAAGCGGCCTCGAAAACGGATCACGGTTAAAGATATACCGAGTATTTATCCAGTTGGCTCCGATGTCATTGTCCAGGTGACCAAAGGCCCCATCGGAACAAAAGGGCCAAGGGTCACGACTAATCTCAGTTTTGCCGGGCGCTACCTGGTGCTGATGCCATTCAGCGATCGCAGCGGTATCTCGCGAAAAATCGAAAACCAGAAAGAGCGCGAGCGGTTGCGGAAGATTGCCCGGGAATTGGAAATTCCCA
>JBKPGQ010000353.1:0-6744 GCA_046729455.1 Verrucomicrobiota bacterium | reverse complement strand
GTGAAATTCTTTTTGCTATCAGAATCGGCCGTCTCGTGATTGGCAGACGCGGCATTGAAGCGGGCCAGACGTAGTGCACCGCACGCGAGATAGATAAACGCGATGATCCAGCAGGCGCGCGGGAATTCCTGCAACACAACGCGGTAAACCATCAAGGCAGGGGCAAGCCCGAATGAAACAATATCCGCGAGCGAATCGAATTCGCGACCGAATGGACTCTCGTGTCCACCCAAACGCGCGAGGCGTCCATCCAGAAAATCAAAAACGAACGCGCCGAGAATGAACCAGATGGCAGTGTGAAAAAGATCACTGGCCGCATCGGGATTGGACGCCTGTAACAGCGCGCCCTCAAGAATTTTGAGCGTAGCCGTGAACCCGCAAAACAGATTTCCCGCCGTCAACAAATTGGGCAGGAGATAAATTTTAGATGGTTGCTCGTTCATCACTCGGGCAGGCGCGCGATGACTGTCGATCCTCCAAAAACGTGATCGCCTGTTTTCACAAGGACTTCAGCGTCGAGTGGTAAGTATAATTCCGTCCGCGAACCGAAGCGAATCATCCCGAAACGTTCTCCCTTTTTCAATTCATCTCCTACATTCGCCCACGCGACGATGCGCCTGGCAATCGCGCCAGTCAGTTGCCTAACAACAATCGTTCCTCGCGAATTTTCGAGCGCCCATGTCATCGCTTCATTTTTCTCCGGGCAATCTGGATTGCGGGCATCGAGGCAGAGACCTTCATGATGCTGACGATAAACGATGCGTCCATCGATCGGCGCTCGATTCGTGTGAACATCGAAAATTGAGAGGAAAATTCCTACGCGCCGCGTTTTTGTTTTTAGAACTTCCTTCTCCATCAGTTCAACGATGTCGCTGACCCTGCCATCAGCCGGAGCAACAATTAGATTCGGATCTGCCGGCACACGACGATTTGGGTCTCGGAAAAAAGCGATCGTGAAGAGAAAAAGCGCCAGAAAAACGAGCGATAACCATACCGAAACAAACCAGACCCCCACGCCAGCAAAAGCCAAAATTAAGAGAATCCAACGTGCCTCCAACAGGGTTTGCGTGCGCATCAGAGACCGCATTGTCCGGGTTCAAAATCGCACGGTCAAGCAGTGAGAAAAAAGCCTTCAGGGCGAGTGGTCTCAGGTTCGGGGAACGAACACAATATCTTGGGCTCGGCCTCATTCTTCCACGCAACCGCTAGCGCAAGCAATCCAGAATTGCACACGAGATATTAGTTGTTCATCGGGACATTTCGGATATCATCTTACGAGGGTCTTTCCGGCCTTAATCTATGTTAAAAACTCAAGAAGAAATTCCGGTCGAAAAATCACCTGGCCGGGGATCGACTGGAATCGGCGCAGCACAAAAGTACGACGCCGCGCAAATTGACAAATTGGAAGGCCTCGAGGCGGTTCGAAAGCGGCCTGGAATGTTCATTGGCGACCCTGATGAGAGGGGTTTGCACCATCTGGTCTTCGAGGTGCTGGACAACTCGATCGATGAACATCTCGCTGGATTTTGTACAAAAATAGAAGTGACCGTCCATGTCGATGGATCGCTATCGGTGCGCGACAACGGCCGTGGAATTCCCGTAGATATTCATCCCAAATGGAAAATGCCGGCGATCGAGCTGGTGCTAACAAATCTGCACGCGGGCGGAAAATTTGGACAAGGCGCCTATAAATATTCGGGCGGCTTGCATGGCGTAGGCGCGAAATGCACGAACGCGCTTTCGGAATGGTTCAAGGTGGAAGTGTCGCGCGACGGCAAGGTCTATCACATGGCTTTCGCCAAGGGCAAGACGACGGACAAACTTACTGTCATCGGCGAAGTCAAAAATAAAAAGACCACTGGCACACTGATTACGTTTCTTCCCGATCCGACGATCTTTACAATTACAACGGAGTTTAAGTTCGAGCGTCTCGCAACGCGCCTGCGCGAACTGGCGTTTCTCAATCCCGGTCTGGAAATCATGCTTACAGATGAGCGCTCCGACCCGGCGAAGAAAGAAAGGTTTTTCTACAAACACGGCATCGAAGAATTTGTAAAGCAGCTCGGCGAGAACAAGCAGGTCCTCCATCCAAAGCCGGTCGTGATCTCCCGACAACGCGATGAAGTCTTTGTCGACGTTGTGCTGCAATACAACGACAGCTACAACGATCAGATTTTGCCATTTGCCAACTCAATCCCGAATCCAGATGGCGGCACACACCTGACTGGCTTCCGCACCGCACTCACCAAAGCTGTCAATCAGTACGCGAAATCAAATAACCTCCTCAAAGAGAAAGACCCGTCGCTTTCGGGAGACGATGTGCGCGAAGGATTGATTTGCGTGCTTAGCGTCAAGTTACCCAATCCGCGCTTTGAATCGCAGACCAAGGTGAAGCTCGTGAACACGGAGATCGACGGGATCGTAAACTCGGTCGTCTATGACGGGCTGATGACTCACTTCGACAAGAACCCGCCGATCGCGCGACGGATTTTCGACAAAGTTCTCACCGCGGCCCGGGCGCGGGAAGCGGCTCGAAAAGCCAGGGAAACAATTCGCAAGGGTGCTCTCACCGGCGGCGGTTTGCCTGGAAAACTGGCCGATTGCTCCGAGCGCGATCCGGAATTGACGGAGCTTTACATTGTCGAAGGCGATTCGGCTGGCGGCTCCGCCAAACAAGGACGTGACCGGCGCTATCAAGCCATTCTGCCTATCCGCGGAAAATTGATAAACGTCGAAAAAGCGCGCGAAGATCAGTTTCTCAAAAACAACGAGATCCAGTCCATGATTACGGCTATCGGCACTGGGATTGGCAAATCAAAAGAGGATGGCAACGGCAAAGACGAAGGTCGTTTCGATATCACTAAGCTGCGCTACGGCCGGATCATTATAATGACTGATGCGGACGTCGATGGATCGCACATTCGGACCCTGCTGCTTACTTTCTTCTTCCGGCAAATGACCGAGCTGGTGCGTGCGGGCAGGATTTACATCGCGCAACCACCGCTTTACCAAATCAAGCGGAAGAAGCGCGAAGAATACGTCGATGACGATGCACGGCTAAATAAAATACTCATTTCGCTGGGCGCGGAGGACGTTCGATTGAGAAATCTGGCCGATGATAAAGAAATCCCGGCTGCGCAATTGAAAGACATCCTCGAATCGCTCGAGAAACTCGCGAAGTTAAGCGAAGCAGTGCGCCGCCATGGTGGTGATTTCGAAACTTACCTTGCGGAACGAAACGCGAAGTCGGGCAAGCTACCAACTTATTTGGTGAAAGTACGCGAAGGAAACGAGGAGACCGTGCATTATTTTCACGACGAAAAAGCAGTCCGTAAATTTCATCAGGAGAATCTTGACCTGAATCTGTTCGACACCGAGCTCGGTCAGGAATTGCTTCCGTTGGGCGAACCGCCTGCGCGGACAGATGGAAATCGCAGACGCGGCAGACTGGTTGAGTTGCATGAATCGGCTGCGATCGAAAAAATCATAGCGGAACTTGCGCGTAAAGGTCTGAAAGTCGCTCACTACGCCACCAGCGACCGGCCGATCTTTGAGTTGATCGAGGGCGAAGGCGAAAAAGCGGCTTCGCATCCGCTGTTCTCAATTCCCGAAATCCTCGAGAAGATTTTGGATATTGGCCGCCGCGGAGTGCAGATCAAACGTTTCAAAGGTCTCGGTGAAATGAACGCCAAGGAGTTGTTCGAGACCACGATGAATCCCGAAAAACGCAAACTCCTAAAGGTGGACCTGAACGACGATAACGCCGTCGATGCCGATAAAATGTTCACGATTCTAATGGGTGATATCGTCGAGCCGCGCCGGCAATTCATCGAAGACAACGCGCTGAATGTGCGCAATCTCGACGTGTAAATTCCAAAATGGGAGGCCTGTTTCACAAACTACGCCATCCGCGACGCTGCTACGTTGTCTGCACAATTCCGCGTGCAGGTAGCAATCTGTTGACGGATGGCTTGCGCGCGACTCGGCGGGCGGGCATGCCAAAACAATTCTTTCTCCCAAAGTCCGAAGCCCGCTACAGTGCCGAGCTCAGAGTGGATCCAGACGCTGATTATTCAGGTTATGTGCGCGGCATTGTTAATACGAAAGCCACCCGCAATGAGATGTTCGGCTTTAAACTGATGAGCTGGTATCTGGACGATTTTCTCGCCCGATTGCGAGATACTTGCGCTTTTGGCGACGCAGCGACGAATGAGCTTACAATGTTGCGAAATGCCTTCCCACGCCTCCGTTTTGTGCACATCGTTCGGCGCCATAAACTGCGGCAGGCATTGTCCACGGCGCGCGCGCTTCAGACTGGTCTTTGGAAAGTGCAGGATGGAAAAACCGCGTTGCGAGAACCGGAATTCGATGCCGAGTTGATCGAGCAATCTCTTCACGAGGCAGAGCGACAGGAAAATAGGTGGTACACTTTTTTTCAGCGAAACGGCATTGATCCTTTCGAGGTCGAGTATGAAAAACTATGCCGCGATTATGAGGCAACCATCCGCGGTGTGCTGGATTTCTTGAAAATTTCGCTGCCACGCGACGCTCGGATCGGTCCGCCTGTAACGATCAGACAGTCTGACGAAATTTCGCGAATTTGGGAAGAGCGGTTCCTTACCGAGCGTCCTTCCGCGTACTCGCCAGCTCATGGCTAAATCCAAGCACCATGTTTAACCCAAACGAGAAAGTTGAACCGATAAATGTAGCCGAGGAAGTATCGCGGTCCTTTCTCGACTACTCGATGTCGGTCATTATTTCGCGCGCGTTGCCGGACGCTCGCGACGGACTCAAACCATCGCAACGCAGAATTCTTTATGCGATGCACGATCTTTCTCTCTTTCCGGGGCGACAGCATCGCAAATGCGCAAAAATCTGCGGTGATACCAGCGGTAATTATCATCCGCATGGCGAAGCGGTCATTTACCCAACTCTCGTCCACATGGCGCAACCCTGGGCAATGCGCGAGCGGCTGGTCGATGGGCAGGGCAATTTTGGATCAGTGGAAGGCGACCCGCCTGCTGCCATGCGTTATACCGAAGCGCGCATGACTCACTTAGGCGCCGCGCTCATGACCGACATGGACAAGGACACGGTCGATTTTGTCCCCAATTACGACGAGACCCGCACCGAGCCAACCGTTTTTCCATCTGCTTTTCCAAATTTGCTTGTTAACGGCGGAACCGGGATCGCGGTCGGCATGGCGACCAATATACCGCCGCATAATCTCGGCGAAGTGATCGACGGAATCTGCGCGCAAATCGATGATCCAGACATCGGGCTCGACGAGCTGATGAAGCACGTGAAAGGCCCGGATTTTCCCACCGGCTGCGCCATCTGCGGCGTGTCAGGAACCAAACAATATCTCGAGACCGGCCGAGGCAGCATGAAGGTGCGCGGCAGGGTCGGCATCGAGGAGCTGAAAGGCGGCAGGGAACAAATCGTCATCACTGAAATTCCATACAACGTCAATCGCGCCACCCTCGTCGAACGCATAGCGTCGCTGGTGAACGAAAAAGTGCTCACGGACATTAGCGCCGTTCGCGATGAGTCGGATGAAAATACGCGGGTTGTTATCGAGCTGAAGCGAGACGCCAATCCGAAGGTCGTCATCAACAATCTCTACAAGCACACTGCGATGGAAACCTCCTTCGCTGTCATCATGCTTGCGATTGATCATGGGCGCCCCAAACTGCTTTCGCTCAAGGAAGCAAATGCCTGCTACATCGAGCACCGACGCGAAGTCGTGCTGCGCCGCACGCGCTTCGAATTGCGCAAAGCGGAAGAGCGCGGGGAAACGCTCGAAGGTTACCTGATCGCGCTGGCCAATCTGGACGAATTTATTCGAATCATTCGCGGATCGGCCAGTCGCGATGAAGCGCGAGTGAAACTGCTCGCCTTCGAATTCACCAGGCGTCAGGTCGAGCAGATTGGCGTCCTTATTCGCAGCGAGACTCGTCTGGCAAATGGACGTTACGCCTTCAGCGAACAGCAGGCTGACGAAATCCTTAATCTTCGCCTGTACCAGCTCACCGGACTCGAGCGCGAAAAGATCGACAAGGAATACAAGGAACTACTCGAATCCATCAAAGATCTCCGCGACGTCCTGGCCAAGGAGCAACGTGTCTTCACGATCATCAAAAAAGAGCTCCGCGAAATTCGCGACAAATACGGAACGCCGCGCCTGACCGACATCGCGCCCGATGAAGGCGAGATCAACATGGAAGATCTAATCGCGAACGAGGGTTGCATCATCAGCATTACCCATGGCGGTTTTATCAAACGCACGGCTGTGAGCGCGTTTCGTGCGCAGCGCCGTGGCGGCAAAGGCGTGATCGGCATGCAAACGCGCGAAGGCGCTACGGAAGAAGAGGCAGGCGATTTCGTGGAGCATCTTTTCACCGCAACCACGCACGATTACTTGATGTTCTTTACCGCGGCGGGACGCGCGTACGTGGAAAAGGTTTACGAGATTCCCGAGATGGGCCGCGCCGCCAAGGGTCGCTCGATCGCGAATATTCTCGAGCTCAAGCCAGATGAAAAGATCGCGGCGACAATCCGCATTCAGTCCAAAAAATCCGGCACGGGACCAAACGCTGTTGATCAAACCTGGGACGAAAACCTGCACATCGTTTTCGCCACGCAATCCGGCATCGTTAAAAAATCGAATCTCTCCGATTACCGCAACGTTCGTAAAGGCGGCATCATCGCGATCCAAATCGAGGAGGGCGATCGGTTGATTGA
>JBKPGQ010000352.1:0-4489 GCA_046729455.1 Verrucomicrobiota bacterium | reverse complement strand
CCGGCGTGTCGCGGTGTCGCTTTCCAAAGGTGGAAGTGAAGACGGCGCGCTTCACTTTTACGAGACCGCCACAGGCACAGCACTGCCGGATACGATCGCTCATGTCCAATATCCGACGGCGGGCGGCAGCGCAGCATGGAACGCCGACGGCATGGGAATCTATTACACCCGATTTCCCAGGACAGGTGAACGGCCCGAAGCTGACCTGAACTTTTATCAGCAGGTCTATTTTCACAAGCTCGGCACGCCCGACACGGAGGATACGTACTCTATCGGAAAAGATTTTCCGCGGATCGCAGAGATCATTTTGGAAGGCTCGCGCGACGGCCGATACATTCTCGCGTCCGTCGCCAATGGCGATGGCGGCGATTTTGCGCATTACCTCCTCGGGTCAGAAGGATCCGCCCCAGGCGAATGGAAGCAGATCACAAAATTCAGCGATCAAATCAAGGCCGCCCGTCTTGGACGCGATAATGCTCTGTATCTTCTTTCGCGCAACGCGGCGCCACGCGGGAAAGTTCTCCGTCTGGTGCTCGAGACACCGGAATTAAGCAAAGCCGTTGAGATCGTTCCAACTGGCGAGCCGGTTATCCAGCAAATCGTGCCCACAGCCGACGCACTGTTCGTTGGCGATTTGCTTGGCGGTCCATCTCAAATCCGTCGCTTCAGCCTGGACGGCAAAGGTGAAACGATCATTCCGATTCCAAAAATATCTGCTGTGCAGGAAATGGTCGCACTCGAGGACGGTTCTCTTTTGTTTCGCGACCAGAGTTATACCGAACCGGAAGCCTGGTTCCATTGCGCGAAGGAAAAAACCGAGCCAGTGAACACAGCGTTGCGCACGACGTCGCCCGTTTCATTTGCCGATATCGAAGTGACACGCGAATTCGCAACCTCAAAGGACGGCACGAAAATTCCGCTAAACATTATTTTCCGCAAAGGAATGAAACGGGACGGCCAGAACCCAACATTGCTTTACGGCTATGGCGGCTATGGAATCAGCATGTCCCCGAATTTCGAATTTATGCGACGGCTTTGGTTCGATCACGGCGGGGTGTATGTGGTGGCGAATATTCGAGGCGGTGGCGAGTTCGGTGAAGACTGGCGCAAGGCTGGCAATCTGACGAAAAAGCAAAACGTGTTCGACGACTTCGCTGCTGTGGCCGAATACCTGATTAAAGAGCGGTACACGCGTCCGGAAAAGTTAGCGATCCAAGGCGGAAGTAATGGCGGTCTCCTGATGGGCGCGATGATCACCCAGCATCCTGCTTTGATGAGTGCGGTTGTGTCTCAGGTGGGGCTTTACGATATGCTGCGCGTGGAGCTCGCGCCAAATGGAGCGTTCAACGTCACCGAATTCGGCACCGTAAAAAACCCAGAGCAATTCAAGGCGCTTTACGCGTATTCGCCATACCATCACGTTATCGACGGAACGAAATATCCTTCCATTCTGATGATGACCGGCGCTAACGACGGGCGAGTCGCGCCGTATCATTCGCGCAAAATGGTCGCTCGCTTGAATGAAGCGAACAAATCTCAGAACCCAATTCTATTGCGGACGAGCTCAAGTGCGGGTCATGGCATTGGCACTGCGCTGAACGAGCGCATCAAACAACTGGCCGACACGTACGCATTTCTCTTTGCGCAGCTCGGAATGACGAGCAAGCCCCAGTGATTCGCGATTCGTTACAGCCTTAAAACAGCTTTCCAATTTAACGATTTAATCTTGTAGCCTCGCCATCGTGCGAAGAAAACTGCTGATCTATTCGGCGGCGGTTGCGATTTTTTTTCTGGTCGCAGCCGGGATAGGCGTAGCCGTTTTTTATAGTCCCTTATTAACCCACTACATCGAAAGCGACGCATTCCGCACAGCGATGGAGAATGAGACGGCGAAAGGCTTGCATTTCCCTGAGTGCCGCTACTCGTCGATCCGACGCACCAGCAGGTTAACCGCGCAAACCGAGAGTTTTGAGGCACGAAACGGAGAGAAAGCGATGAAGTCACTCGATGCTCACGGCATCACGGGAACCTTTGATCCGTTGGGCGTCTTCGTGCGGCAGTGGAGGTTCAGCGACGTGCGGGTGCAATCAGGTGACGTTGAGATCCAGATTTACAAAGCGCATCCTGAAGCAGAAGCACCTAAGCCATGGTTCGCCATTTTTTTGCCCAACAGGGTATATTTGAAGAGGATTGAAACGCCACAGGCCAATGTAACCTGGCGATTTCGCGGCGAGCGGGCCGGATTTTTCGGAACACAACTGCTGATTACGCCTCATGGTCCCGATTTTGAATACTTTGCCACCGGCGGCAGACTGAAAACGGCTTTGCTTCCCGACCTCGATCTCCGCAGGGCGCATCTTCTGATCACCAAGACACTCCTGACGATTTGCGATATCGATTTGGCATCAGATTCAGGCAGCGGCGAGAGCATTTACGCCCGGGCAAACGCGGGCATCGGCAAGGATAGAAGCGTCGATTTAAGAGCGAACTTCAATCAGGTCCCAATTCGCTCCTGGCTACCCGCTGAGTGGAAGGAGCATTTGGGTGGTAGCGCATTCGGCGATCTTCACTGGACCGGAAAGGACCCGAAACTGGAAAGCTCGTCGGGCGAAGGCTCGTTGAGCGTCAGTGACGGGCGAATTGACAACCTTCCCGTTCTGGAAAAGCTCGCAGAACTGGCACAGAAGAAATCATTCGAACATTTGGCGCTGAATGATTGTTCGCTCAGCTTTGTATGGAAATATCCGAAGATTGACATCGAAAACATTGCTATCGAAGAGAGAGGAAAATTCCGGATCGAGGGAGAAATGTCGATCGAGCACCGTCGTTTGCGCGGCACGATCAGACTTGGGCTTACCCGTGAATATCTCGATTGGCTGCCGAATCCTGAAGAAGTCTTTAGTCGCAACCAAGACGGCTACCTATGGACCAACGTGCGTCTGTTCGGAACGATCGATGACCCCGGGCAGGATCTGAGTCCACGCATTATCGAGCTGTTCAAACAATCGCCCGGAGCCTACCTCCGACTGCTCTTTCGTCAGTTCGAAGGCTGGTTGAAAAAAGGTTTTCGCGGCGACTAACAGCCTCTTGCGCAGATTCAAGGAGTGACGGGTTCTTGAAGCCGCGTTTTGTTTTCTCCTGCTTCCAACATTCGAATGCGCTTCTCGATATATGGCAATCGAATCGTAAGCGTGAGACCTTTGCCCTGGCTGCTCTCAATGGAGAGTTCCCCGCCGTGCTCGCGCACAATGCGACGAACGATTAACAGTCCTAATCCAGTGCCAGACGGTTTGGTTGTGAAATAAGGCTCGAATACCCGGCTCAAGTTTTCTGCCGACATCCCACCGCCGGTATCAACGAAACTGACAATTACGTATATGTCGTCCAGGTCAGTGCGAATGCGCAAAGTGCCATGGCGCCTCATCGCTTCGAGGCTGTTTTTGATTACGTTATAAAACGCCTGCTTCATCTGTTCACGGTCCAGTTGAAGCAAAGGCAGGTCCGCGCGCAGCTCCTGTTCAACCACGATGTCGCGATCCTGAATTTCGGGAGTGAAAAAGCGCACTGCTTCCTCAACAATCGTGTTCACATTTTCAGGACGTAGTTGCGGGCGCGAGGGCCTGATCGCCCGCAGGAACTGCGTGACAATGGAATCGAGCCGGCGGACTTCGGAACGGGCAACATCAATCGATTGCTGAAGCTCCGCCTTCTCATTGCGGTCCAATTCCTGTGCCTTGCGCTCCATTAATTTTAAATGGATGTGCAGCGAGTTAAGCGGATTACCGATTTCGTGCGCCACGCCTGCCGCCAGCAACGTAAGCGCATTCAGGCGTTCCGATTCGATGGTTTGCTGCGCCGTGCGCCGGCTCTCGGTGATGTCGCGCAGGATCATGACGTGTCCGACCTGTCCGGCTATGCTGGCCGGGGTCGCTGACCTCGGCCTACCGCGATCATCAGGTTTGGGTGCAACACGGCCGGAGTCAGCGACCCCGGTTACATCTTCGCGATGCTCGATCATCAACGGCACGATGTAAAAATTGATGAAGCGATTTTCCGGATAAAAAATCTCAATGTCACGACTGAGCGGGCCCCCACTATGGGTAAGCGATTTCCAATCGAGGCCGCGAACACGTTCATCGAGCCGTTCTCCGATGGCGTCTGTCGCTTCCAGTCCAAACAATTTGCAGGCGGCATCGTTCAAATAAGTGACCCGACCGCTAGAATCGGTCACAATAATGCCTTCATGGATCGCGTTGAAAACGGTTTCCAGAAAACCTTTTTCCTGAGCAAGGCGCAGAAAGTAATTTTGAACTTCCTCCGGCCCAATGCGTCCGAGTCGCTCGATTAGTTTCTCAAGAAAGCCGGCTTTCATGGCGTGATGAGAGTTGTTCTAAAAATGAGAGATTCCTCGACTTCGCTCGGAATGACAAAAGGGAAACAACAGAAAGGCTCTTCGCCGGTTTAACTCCGAAAGCTTTCGCGAGCAGGC
>JBKPGQ010000351.1:0-3793 GCA_046729455.1 Verrucomicrobiota bacterium | reverse complement strand
CCACCCGAGAGCACGAAGATATCGCGATTGATCCAGCGCGGTTTGTCCGGATTGTATTTTAGCGCATACCCATAAAGCACGGCGCCCATTTCGGCGCAGCCAAGTGGAAGCCCAAGGTGACCAGATTTCGAAGCTTCTACGGCGTCCATGCACAAACCACGTGCCTGGTCCGCTGCTTGAGAGAGAATTTTGATATTTAGACTCATGGAAAAGGAAGGAAGATTTTTGATTTCGGTTTAAAGATTAAAGACGCGAATCTCTATATGGCCGAACATTTGCGTTCGACAATGAATTTTCCACTGATGAGCTATTGGACGCTGGTAAATTCGAAGAACGGAAGACGACTCCACTCGTGAAAACGCCATCACTGCTCCAAATTGTCGAGCGGCTCGAACGTCTCGCAGGCCGGTTGCCCTCCAAAATCCGAAAAGCTGTTCTCAACGAGCTCACGCCGTTGAAGCAACTCTTTCTCCAGCAACGCCCGCCGCGTTTTCTTTTTGCCGGCTCAGCGAAAGTACCTGCGAGAAAAATCATCTCGGCCCTCTTTGGTTCGGCGGAATTTGTCGCGCCGAATACTGCGGCTCCGCTTTGCCGCTGGTTCGATGTCGGCTTTCCTCAGCGGGGAAAGATATCGATCATTGATGCCCGCGGGGTTGACGATTCTGCAGCCATCAACCTCCGGGACGAACTCAAATATCGCCCTGCCGATATCATTTTTTTCATTCGCGAGGAGCGAATCGCGCGGGACCTGGAGGCGCGCCGACTCGCGGAGTTAAATAGCTATCTTAGCTGGAATGAGACATTGGAAACAGATCGCAAAATAATCGAAATTATCGTTCCGCCGTTCGAGAAGGTCGCTTCGCGTGATCACAACAACTTCGGTGCGACACGCGACGAAAAGGTAGTTGGATCAAGTCTCGTGAGACGCGGCGCCTTTTTGGAAACGCTGCGGTTGGTTTCTGTGGATAACGATCAAGGATTTGAACTGACCCCTGCAGATGCACGGCGTCTCATGTCGATCCTGGCGCGCGAGCTGCCAAATGAAGCGCGGATGGAAATGATTCGGATATCGCGAGATCGCGAGGCGCAGCGGGAAGTGGCGCAGCTCTTGATAAAGTCAGCGACTGCCGTCTCTACCGCCATTGGCGCACAACCGATCCCGCTCGCTGATCTGCCGATCCTAACCAGCCTGCAACTGATGATGGTCTCCGGAATCATGTATGTGAGCGGGCGGGAACGCAGCTTGCGTGCTGCCGCAGAATTCGCAGGCGCTCTCGGTGCAAATGTTGGCGCAGCGATGCTCCTGCGCGAAAGCGCCCGGGCGATCCTGAAATTCTTTCCGGGTTGGGGCAACGTTGTGTGCGGGCTGGTGGCAGGCTCGGGAACGTACGCGATCGGTCGCGCTTCCACCGCGTATTTCGTTGAAGGCGTCTCACTGAAGGATGCGCGTCGCACGTATTTGGCGAACCGGAAAAAACGCCGGCGTCGGGAATTAGAAGAAGCTTAATGAGCGGATGCGCAGGCATCCCTCGGCGCAGTCATCACGTCAGGCATACGCTTAGGAAATCCCCGTGAATAACTTGTGAATAAAATTCCTGATTCCTCCATATTTTGTTCACATGATTTTGTGAACAAAGAGACCGATTTCGCTGGATTCGGCGCGCATTTGGCAACGCTCTTATGAAGCTCTCCGACATACGGGCGACGCTTCAAGAAATACACGTCTCGCCGGTCAAAACTCTCGGTCAAAATTTCCTGCACGATCAAAATCTCGCCCGATGGATCGTCGACCAGGCGCAGGTCAATTCAGACGATTACGTGCTGGAAATTGGCCCCGGGCTCGGAGCGTTAACGAAACTCCTTCTTGCAAAAGGGGCGCGCGTCCTCGCCATCGAAAAAGATGCGCGCCTTGCCAATTTTTTACGCGAGCGTTTCGCCGATGAGCGACTGGAAATGCTAAACATCGACGCGCTCAAACTCGATGCGCGCGTTTTGTTTTCGCATCAACGCGTGAAATTGCTCGGCAACCTTCCGTACAACATTTCGAGTGCACTACTCTTGAAGTTCCTCGCGCATCCAAGTCCTATCTCACTATGGTTGTTTACATTACAAAAGGAGATGGCAATGCGTCTTTCTGCGCAGCCGTCTACGCATGATTACGGTGCTCTGACATTACGCATCCAGTTGCGCCATCACGTAAAATATCTGCGCACCGTTCCGGCTACCGTCTTCTTCCCGCGACCCGAGATCGATTCCGCAGTCGTACGAATCTTTCCACGAGACCCGCGGGAATTGCCGTCGCACGACGAAGAATTGCTTCTAGAATTGATTCGTCTCGGTTTTTCTCAGAGAAGAAAGCAACTAAGAAAGTTGCTTCGGGAGCGAGTCGACGACTGGGATTCTCTCTCGCGCCAGGTCAACATCGATCCAAAAGTTCGAGCTGAAGAGCTCTCATTACTTCAATGGATTGCCTTGGCGAATGTCATCGCGCCGCCACCGCGCCCCGATACGCGCCTAACGAACAATGAGCGCTTTCCAGTCGTCGATAAAAACGACAAAATTCTGGGCGATGCCAGCCGCTCCGAGGTGCATGCGAATAACTTGCGCCATCGCGCCGTTCACATCCTGATTTTTAACCCGTTAGGCGAAGTTTATTTGCAGCAGCGCTCGCGCTGGAAAGACCGACATCCTCTGAGATGGGACTCGAGCGCGGCCGGTCATGTAGTGGCCGCGGAAAGCTACGACGAAACAGCCCGGCGTGAGTTGGAAGAAGAGTTGGGTATCTCTATTCCTCTCAAAAAGATTTCAAAGCTTCCTGCTTCAGAACGCACCGACCAGGAGTTCATCTGGCTTTATCGAGGCGAAACTGCCCGGAACTTATCGCCAAACCGAACAGAGATTGAAACAGGTGCGTTCTTTCCTGAGACGATCATTGATGGTTGGGTCTCGGCGCGACCAGAAGACTTTGCGCCAGGATTCATCGAATGCTGGAGAGTCTATCGTCAGGAAAACTGCACCAATCGCCGCCCGCCTACTTAAACCCAACAAACTTTCGTCGCGGTAAACGGCGCAGAGCCGCTTGCTTGAATTTCCGCGCGGCACGCCTCGCCTTCAATTTGCCGCCATAGACGCTGTCACTAAACATCTTGGTTACGATTTTATCTCCGCGAAGGAAGTGCACCTGAAAACCGTGCGTCTGTTTCTTCGCGCGCGCTTTTGTATCGATGCGGCGAATGTTCGCTTCCGAATTAGGATTTGGACGTCTTCGCATGAATCGAAACTAACTGAACAATCTCAGCAATCAACGAGGCAAACTTGCAGAACCGCTGTGACCAAACGCGTCGGGAGACGGCAGGTTCCAGGAGCGCCATTTCTTATCGTATTCTTTGGCTGGCAATAACGCGTAGCAAGGATGCCGTTTCGCTCGCAGCCAGGTGATCAGCTTCACAAGATTTTCCTGCGCCATTGTCGTGCAACCAGTAGTCGGCCGATTCACGCCGCGCCGGATATGAAAAAAAATCGCGCTCCCCGAGCCGGGCACTGGTGGATCAGAATTGTGGCGAACCTCAACGAGCCAGTGATAAGCAAAATCGCCCGAGCGCATTTTTTCGTGAGTGTAATTATCTGGCGGATTCTTCGGATCAATGACGATGTGCCGATTGTAGTTAGGCGAGCGCGGATCATCGCTCCAAATGTCTGCTTCCGTCACCTGATGGTATGGATAGTCGCCGCCGGGAGGCAGATGCGCTTCATATCCAAAAACCTGCCCGATCTCGAAAACGCCGGCAGGCGC
>JBKPGQ010000350.1:0-9519 GCA_046729455.1 Verrucomicrobiota bacterium | reverse complement strand
CGCGGCCGCTACAAGCTTCCAGAGGAAGTTGGCAAAGCTCTGTCGCAACCTGCTGATTTGGATATCGCGTTCAACGCGCCGGAAATCGGCGATTTCTCGGTTGCGGATTCTCTAAACAAACTGAGTGGGCCATTGCAACTGACGGCACAAATGGAATGGAAACAGCAGACAGCCAACGGCCAGATTTCGATTTCCGCGTCAAACCTCAAAATGCGCGACTTGGTTTTCCGGCAACTGAACACGCAGTGTTCGATCACAAATAACATGGTCTATCTAAACGATTGCCGGGCGAGTCTGAACGATTCGGATTTCTTTTATGCGACTGGAAGGCTGAATTTGCGGCGGCCATATCACTACAACGGCAAGGTTTCGGCGAGCATAGCAAACTTATCTACGATTCAACCGCTGCTTCGGACCTTTGGTAATCAGAATGAATTAGCAGGCTCAGTCACGCTTGACTGGGAGGGAAACGGCAATGCGCAAATTTCCAAGAGCTTAGGGAACTTGAAATTCGTGTTCGAAAACGGACGCTACGGAAATACGCAATCGCTCCGGGCGAATGTCGATGCGTCCTATTCGCCTGAAGGCCTTGACGTGCCGATCATCTTTTTCGCTAGCGGCAGCACAGATTTTCAGGCGGTCGCGCAGGCAAAGGGCGAGACGCTCGAGATAACCAGGATTCAGCTGGACCAGGGTCAGGCGAGGTTCGCCTCAGGATATGTCTCTTTTCCGCTTGTGTGGAGAAATCTTGGGACAAACGCAGCAACGATTCCTGCATCCGGCAAAGTATTTGCGACGATTCAGTCTGAGAACCTTGATCTGAAAAAATTGTTCAGCGATCTCGGCATCAAAGCGGGGACATCTGGTACGCTGAACGCGAGGCTCGACGCGAACGGAACAATCGGAGACTTAAATGCCAGTCTCAATCTGCAGATGCGGGATTTGCGAAATGATCGCTGGCCGAAAATGGAGCCAGCAACGTTTGAGTTGAACGCGCAGGCCGTGCACGATCGCCTGACAGTTTTGGGGAAACTGCAGCAAGCGCGAATCCAGCCTCTCGAGCTCAACGCGAACATGCCTTTTGACATTCCCAAGATTGCCCGAGCCCGGAAATTGCCAGACGAAACACCTATAACAGCAAAGGCGCGTCTCCCCCGCAGCTCTGTGAATTTTGTTCGGCAATTTGTTCCGGCACTCGAGCAACTCGATGGCAATCTTGGATTGGATGTTGATGTAAGTGGAACGATCGGCAAACCGGTCTTTAGCGGGGCAGGCGACGTGACGGTGAACGTTGCGCGTTTTACGAACGCGACTATTCCGGCGTTAACGAATTTTAGTGCGCGCTTAAGCTTTGCACAGAACGCCATTAGTCTGGAACGATTCGGAGGTGATCTAGCCGGCGGCCCTTTTACCATGAGTGGCCACCTGAATTTTCCAAAGCTGACTGAACCGACTCTGGATTTACAATTGAAAGCCAACAGTGTCTTGCTTGCGCGAAACGATACTTTGACTGCTCGCGCGGACGCCGACGTAACGGTGACCGGCCCATTCGCGACCGCAACAGTCAGTGGCAACGTCGCAATGACAAACAGTCATATTCTAAAGAACATCGACCTCATTCCTATCGGCCTGCCAGGCAGGCCCGCGCCGGAGCCGCCATCAGAACGCCCACAAATTTCTTTTCCGAACCCGCCACTCCGCGATTGGAAATTCGATGTCGCAGTTAAAACAAAAGATCCTGTGCTGATTCGCGGGAACCTGGCGACCGGCGGCGCGATCGCTGACATAAAGCTTACGGGAACAGGTCTGCATCCAGAATTGCAAGGAACGGTGCGTCTGGAAAATGTAGAAGCGACGCTGCCATTCAGCCGGCTAGAGGTTTCCCAAGGCTTTCTTTATTTTGACCCGAGCGATTCAATGAACCCGAGGCTGGAGCTGCATGGCACCTCGGTGATCCGCGATTACACGGTGCGGGTTTATGTTTACGGGACTATGCTGGCGCCGGAAGCCATTTTCACCAGCGAACCGCCACTGCCGCAGGAGGAAATTATTTCCTTGATCGCTACCGGCGCTACCAGGCAAGAGTTGTCCGGCCGCGGCAACGTTCTGGCCGGCCGGGCCGCCATGTTACTCGTGCAACAGCTCTACCGGAAAATTTTCAAAAAAGGCGAGCCGACTCAGAGCAACGAATTCTTTAATCGTCTCGATTTGGACGTCGGCGCTGTTGATCCTCGAACAGGCCGTCAGCAGGTTAGTGCCAGATTCAAGATAAGTGATCAGTTTGTGCTTGTTGGCGATGTCGGCGTCGGGGGCGATTATCGCGGGATGCTGAAGTATCTGATTCGTTTTCGTTAAAATGCGTGAAGGTCGTCGGCGATATCTCAAGGACTGGCGATTTCCCAATCACGTTGAGGCGGCGGTTAAGAAACCAGCCCTTTTTAGCGCCAAAGGCGCTATGTCACGTAAGCCTGGGGCATCGCCCCAGAAAATCCAGTGCCCAGGTGAACGAGCGCTGAAGGCGCGTCGTCAGCGAGGAGATGAATTGAATCGCGCTTTCAGCGCTCGCTTCTTGCGGACCATGAATCCTGGGGCGTTGCCCCAGGCTGCCGGTGACGATGCGCCTTTGGCGCTAACCAGTTGCAAGAGGACGCCACTCCTCACGCTCGTTACGCTTGTTCTCGCTAACACGCGTGAGGTTAGAGTCCTTTTCTTTCTTGGCAGTCTGGTCCTCGTATTCAAAGTCGCAGCGCAAACTGCGGTCGATGTTACGCGGCCCGAAGAACGGCAAAAAGCGCAGCAGGCCGTTGTGAAAGAACAGGAAAAGCGCGCGAAGCACGCGAGCATCATTGGATTTCGCGGTGGGCAAGCCTTCAAGGAAAAGGAACTGCGCACCGCGCTGAAGGAGGAAATCACCACCATCGAAGACTTCGGGCTGAGTCCGGCGCGCGGCGACGATCTCGCGTTTTTTCTCGAAGTTTTCTATCGCAAGCATGGCTATGCAGACGTGAACGTGCACTACACAATCGAATCGCAGGACCGATTGCGCCTCGATATTACAGAAGGCCCGCGCTATACGCTGCGGACAATCGTCTTCGACGGAAATGCGCGGGAGCCAAGCGATAAGCTCTTTGAGTACGCAGTTGGTCCCACGCGGGAGCGGTATTCAAGGACGGAAAAAAGATTGCCTTTCGTTGCCGCTGACATGCAGGAAGGAGCGAACCTGGTGCATCGTTTTTATCTTGCCGAGGGATTTTTGGATGCGGTGGTCGACGCGCCGCATTACACGTTTCACCGGGAGAGCAGTGAAGTGGACGTAGTCATCCCGATCCACGAGGGACGTCAATATTTCTTCGGCAGCATTTCGTTTCATGGGCGCACGATCTACGATGCCGAAACGCTGCGCGGGCAGATGCTTGACTTGTTGCAGCGGCCTTACACAGATGCGCGAGTCGAAGACATTCCGCGACGTCTCCAAGCGTATTACAAGACACGTGGTTATTACGATGTGAAGGTCGTCGCCAGCGGCGTGCCGGAGGATGCAGTCAATGGCCGGGTGCCGGTGGACATCACGATTTCGCCAGGGCCGGTTTACTACTTCGACGGCGTCACCGTCAGCGGGCTCGATCGACTGCGTCCCAGTTATGTCGTCAAACGTTTCACCAAGCTGGAAGGAAAGGCCTATAGCCCGGAAGCGCTCGACGAGAGATTTCGTACACTCATGCGCACCGGACTCTTTAATGTTCTCCAAATCAAACCTGTCCCTGTGGATGGGCATCTTCTGCGATTGGATATTTCGGCCGAAGAAGCCAAGAGCAAGGAGTTTGGTTTTTTGATCGGCTACGGCACATTCGAGGGCGCGATTGCTGGTGTGCAATGGCGAGATCGTGACCTCTTCGGCTGTGGCAGGCCGCTCACGACATCGGTCGAGGTTTCACAACGCAGCTACAAAGGCGAGATTCTGTATGAGGATCCGTTCTTCTTCGATACGGATTTTCTCTTTAGAGCTCGCCTTGCCGCCTTCACTTTCGATTACGATGGCTACACGAAATTCGAATTGGGCGGGCGATTCGAGCTTAGTCGCAAGATTACCAAATACGACGAAGCCGGCCTGAGTTTCGCGGTTCGCCATGTGAAAATCACCGACTCTGAGATTAGGCCGAGCTTCCTCCTCGGGTCGACGACGAATTATTTAGTAAATACGATCGGACTCACTAACACTCTGGATATGCGGCAAAGCCCGTATGTGAACCCGCGCGGGTTTCTAGTCAAAAACACGGTGGATCTGGCATCGAACGCTCTGGGAAGCGATATCGAATATATCCGGGGCACGATGGGCGTAGGCTATTACCTGCCATTTTCGCCAAAGGTGACCACGCCCGGTGTGACGGAAGATCAAGGAGGCACTCCATTGCAGCGCTGGTTCCAGGCGTCCTCGCTGGCATTCGGCGCGCGCGCCGGTATCATTCATTCACTCACCGGGAGTGACTCTGATGAGGCAACTGCGATTCCGATAGACGAACGTTTTTTCAACGGTGGCGCCGATACGGTGCGGAGTTTCGGCGAACGCGAGCTTGGGCCGCATGATAATCATGGGCATCCGGTCGGTGGAGAATTCTTTACCGTGTTTAATGTCGAATACACCTTTCCAATTCTGGGAGAATTGCAGGGCGCCGTATTCTTTGATGCAGGAAACCTTTTGCCGACGTCGGAAGACATCGGTCTAAACGATATGCGTTATGCCGTAGGCGCTGGCTTGCGCTACAAGCTTCCGGTCGGTCCGATTCGCCTCGACTACGGCGTCAATCCCGATCCGCGTCCCGACGAAGATTTCGGCGCGTTTCATTTCAGCTTTGGCTTTGCGTTTTAACACTCAATGCCCTAACAGAAGGTGCTGTGGTGGCAGGCGTTTCGCCTGCAAATCTTTGGAACGCAGCCGGCACGGCTGCCGCCACAGAAGATCCGGAACTTGATCTTGTTTTGTTAGCAACTTCTGTCCTCAGCAATGAAACATCAGCAGCCGCTCGGTGATACACCACCTGAGGAATTCCGCAAACAACTGCACGAGCTGGCGGATTGGATTGCAGATTTTCGACAAAATTTAGGATCGCTGCGGGTTGCGCCTAACGACAAACCGGGTGCGATTCTCGCTGCGCTTCCGGCCCACCCGCCCGAAGAAAGCGAGTCGTTCGAGAAAATTCTCGGCGATATCGATCGGGTCATCGTTCCGGGCATGGTGCACTGGAGTCATCCGATGTTTCTTGGTTATTTCGGTTGGACGACGACCGCTCCTGCGATCCTCGGCGAAATCATCACTGCGCCTCTCAATGTGAACGCGATGACATGGCGCACATGTCCAGCCGCGACGGAACTCGAGACGCTTGTGATCGATTGGATCCGGCAATGGATGGGGTTACTGCAGGAATTTGGAGGCGTCGTGTATGACACTGCATCCGTGGGCGTGATGCACGCATTGGCCGTGGCGCGTGAAGAGGCTGCGCCTTCAGCACGCAAGCGCGGACTGGTTGGTGCGGGCGCGCCAGTGTTTCGCATTTACGCTTCTGAACAAGCGCATAGCTCGGCCGAAAAGGCGGCGATTGCCCTCGGCTTGGGTGAAGAAAATGTGCAGCGGGTTCCAACGGAGGCGCAATTTTGTATGGATCCCAGTGTGCTGCGCGAAATGATCACGCGCGACGTTCGTGACAACTTCAGCCCGTTGGCGGTCATCGCGACAGTCGGCACTACATCAACCGCGAGCGTTGATCCTGTTCCTGAGATCGCAAAAATCTGCCGCGAAAATAAGATGTGGCTTCACATCGATGGCGCTTACGGCGCGGGGTTCGCCATTCTGCCAGAGAACAAATCGCTGACAGTCGGTTGGAGCGAAGCGGACTCCATTGTTGTGAACCCGCACAAAAGTCTCTTTGTCCCGCTCGATTTCAGCGTCCTTTACGTTCGCGGCCTTGAAAGGCTGCGACGGGTCTTCACGCTTGTGCCTGAATATTTGCGCGGCGACACAGTCGAGGCGCAAAAAAATTACATGGATTATGGCATCCAGCTCGGCCGTCGATTTCGCGCACTGAAAGCGTGGGTGATCTTCCGTAGCTTTGGCCGCGAGGGAATGGCCGCCCGTCTTCGCGAATACGTTCGACTGGCGAACTTGTTTGCCGATTGGATCAAGGACGACGATCGCTTCGAGCTTGCCGCACCGGTCAGCATGGGTGTGGCTTGTTTTCGGTTTATTGGTAGAGACGGCTCGCCGAGCCGTCCGCCCGTTTCGGCGCGCCCGGCAGTCGCGCCTTACCTCACGGATCGGCCTAACGAGTCAAATGTCGATCAGCTAAACAGCGAAATTGTGGAAAAAATCAATGCAAGCGGTCGCGCTTATCTTACACAGACGAAGTTACGAGGCCGAACAGTGATGCGCATTGGGTTGGGTAATGTCCTCACGACGGAGGAGCATTTGCGTAAGGCTTGGGAAATGATTCAGGAAACAGCGAGCGAGTTAAATCGTGAGAGGTGAAAGTGAGTAATGAGAGGTAGTCGATCTCATTACTTCTCACATCTCACGTTTCATGTCTCACTTGGTTGCGGCTGAGGACAGCCGCCTCTACAATTTCCTCCGTTATGATGAAGTTACTGCGCAAGCACCGGGACTGGCTGATGATCGTGATCGCGATTCTGGCGATCCCGTTCATTTTTTACTTCGTGCAACGGCCGGATTACGGCGCGATGCGCGCGGACAAGTTTGCTCGCATTTACGATCGGAACGTTTCGATGTTGGAAGCGCAGCAAACGGTGCGCCTGCTCACTCTGGCACAGGCACTCGGCATGTCCGATTTTGTGCAAACCTTGACGGCCGGAGCCGGCCAGAACCCCAACCAGACCGCCGTCCAATTTATTGTTAATCTGCTAGTCCTCCGACACGAAGCCGCTCGGCTCGGTATTCGTCCTGGTTACGCTGAGATCGCCGAGGTTGTACGGACGTTGCCGGCGTTCCAAGGCGACTCGGGCTTCGACATGAAAAAGTTCACTGATTTTGCGCAGAATGCGTTGGCACCGATGGGTCTTGCTGAAGAGCACATCGAGCAACTGGTTCGCGATCAGTTGTCGTTGAACCAAATCAAACAGCTTTTAGCGGCTGGCGTTACAGTTCCGAAAGGCGAGCTGGATGAAAATTTTAAGCGCGGTCACGACACATTATTTGTGACACTCGTTCGATTTCAGTCCGCGGATTTTAGTAAGGACATCCAAGTTAGCGATGACGATGTGCAGAAGCATTATGATGCCCATAAGGCCGAGCTTAAAACTGATGAAAAACGTAAGGTTGAGTTTGTCAGCCTCGCGTTCACCGATGAGGAAAAGAAATTAACCGGGAAAGAACGCATCGAAGCTTTGCAAAAGCTCTCCGACCGCGCGACTGATTTTACGCAGGCGCTGTTAGAGAAAGGGGCGGATTTCAAGCAGGCGGCTGAGAAATCTAAGTTGCCGGTGCATGAGACCGGCGAATTCACCAAAACAGAGCCTGATCCACAGTTGAAAGTCGATGCGCAACTTGGCCCCGCAGCTTTCAAGCTTTCGATGCAGGAGCCGAACAGCGACCCGATTCAGGTGGCGGATGGATTTTATATCTTGCATCTCGCAGGAATTACCGAGACGCGTCCTCTCACACTCGAAGAAGCAAAACCGAAAATCGTGGACACGATCAAGAAGTCGAAGGCGCGCGAGCTGATGTCGACGAAAAGTGCGGAGATTGTGCAACAATTGCGCGAAGCGAAGCAGTCAGGACAACCGCTTGAAGCAGCGATTCAAAAAGCCGGCGGAAAAGCTGAGAAGGTCCCGCCGTTTTCACTGATTGAAGAGGAGAAACCAAAATCGCAAGAGAAAGAACCGCAGAAGAACGAACCTGCTGACCTTCCCGCCATCAAGCAGGCCGTGGCATTTCTGAATTCAGGCGAGGTCAGCGATTTTTTCCCATCAGGCGAAAGTGGATTTATCGCAATCTTGGAAAAACGGGAGCCGTTAGCCGACGCGAGCGCTGCTGAGAAAAAGGCAGCGTTCGAGAAAAGGCTTCTCGATAACAAGCGGCGAATTGTTTTGATGGAATGGCTGCGCGACCGTGGGCAGGCTGCCGGGCTGCAATTTATTAAAGGCTAAGGCGCAAGAAACGGTGGTCTCCAGACCGCCGCTCCTTGACGAGCCGCTGAATGCGATAAGAAATGGAGACGCCCGACGAAATCTTTGACGACGCCAACGGCGATCTGGCCGTCGGCGACCTTGAAAGTGCTGTGGAAAAGTACAGACGCTGTGTGCAGATAGCGCCAGATTTTTTTGATGGGTGGCACGCGCTCGGTATGGCGCTGATGAAACTGGGGCGTTTTAACGAAGCGATCGAAGCAGGAAAAAAGGCAGTCGAGCTTCGGCCCAATGATCAGATCGGTTGGACAAGTCTCTCGCTGTTTTATAATCGTGCGGGCAACATCAAGGAAGCGGAAGCAGCCGGGGCGAAAGCGAAGATACTGAGCTGGGGTGGAAAGGTGTCGAAGGAATAATCGGTAGACAGAAACTGCGAGATGCAATGCCATGTGTCATGTGGAGCGAAGCGAAACATCTTTGGCTGTTGTTTGAGATGGCTACGCATCCAAACTGATCAGAGATTCTTCGCTTCGCTCAGAATGACAAACTGATAACGTCTCACCAAATATTCACTCGCTTGTCCGCCGGCCTAACCATTGGCGATCCGTCGGGAATATTGAATGCCTGCTGAAATTCCGGCATGTTCGATATCGGGCCGTTGCAGCGGTAATGGGTCGGCGAATGTGGATCGGTGACCAGGCGCAGCCTTAGATCATCTTCACGCTGATTTGCGCGCCACACCTGGGCCCAGCCGAGAAAGAAGCGCTGTTCCGGCGTGAAGCCGTCGATCTTTTGTTCGCGCGCCTGTGGGTTCTTATCGAGCGCTTTTTGCAGCGCAGCATAAGCGAGCTTGATGCCGCCGATGTCTGCGATGTTTTCGCCTTGCGTCAGCTCACCGTTAACGTGCTTGCCTGGCAGGGGCTGATACTCCGAATATTGATCAACAACCGCTTTGCGACGCCTGTCATATTCCTCCGCTGATTCCTTCGACCACCACTCGCGCAAATTTCCGACCTCATCGAATTGCCGGCCTTGATCGTCAAATCCGTGCGTCATTTCGTGTCCGATTACCGCGCCCATGCCGCCGTAATTGACGGCGTCATCGGCCTTCGGGTCGAAGAACGGCGGTTGTAAAATTCCCGCTGGGAAAACGATCTCGTTCATCATTGGGTTGTAATAGGCGTTCACTGTTGGCGGCGTCATTCCCCATTCGGTGCGATCGACCGGTTTGCCGATTTTTTTTAGCTCGCGATTCACCTCGAAATTCGCGGCTCGCATGGCGTTCGAGACATACGAGCCCCTATCGATCTTGAGCAGTGAGTAATCCCGCCATTTATCCGGATAACCGATCTTGACGTTCATGGCCGCGAGTTTTTTGAGCGCTTC
>JBKPGQ010000349.1:0-1488 GCA_046729455.1 Verrucomicrobiota bacterium | reverse complement strand
GCCTCTTCAACAGACGTTGGGTGCACGCCGATTGCCGCGAAGACGGTTGAATGTTTTTCTGCCAGTTCGATCGCGCGCCGGCTGCTTTCCACCGAGGTGCCGACCGTGATGATGCGCGTCACGCCCGCGTCGTCTGCGCGACGCAGCACATCGTCGAGATCATTGGCGAAATCCGGATAATCGAGATGTGCGTGGGTTTCGATGAGCATGCCTTGATTGTAGGGTGTTTCTGTGAAACGCCAACTTCTGGCTCAGCGTCTGGCACAACGGACGCCCTACAGTTTCACCATTCTATGATCGTGCTCGCCCAGGTTAGTCCGCCGCCAAATACAATCATTAAGACGTAATCACCGGGCTTGATCCGGCCGCTGCGATTGGCTTCATCCAACGCGATGGCCACGGCGGCAGCCGAGGTATTCCCATATCGATCCAGATTCACAAACATCTTGTCGCGCGAAATACCGAGCCGATCCGCAATCGCTTCGATGATACGAAGATTCGCCTGGTGCGGAATAACGCAGGCGATGTCCTCGATGGAAAGTCCAGCCTGGTCGAGGACTTTCTTGGCCGCGTTCAACATTGCGGTGACGGCTTGTTTGTAAACTTCCTTGCCGGTCATGTGGATCGTTGCCAAATGCATATCGGCATTCTCCCGTGTAATCGGGCAGCGCGAACCGCCACCAGGCATGAATAAAATATCCGTGTACTGGCCGTCGCTGCCGATGTGAGTGCTGATTACACCGTGCGCGCTGCCCCGATGGCGCAAAACAGCAGCGCCAGCGCCGTCTCCAAAAAGCACGCAAGTATTGCGATCGGTCCAGTTAGTGATGGACGTCAATTTGTCGGCGCCGATCACAAGGACAGTGTCGTGGGTATGTGAAGTGATGAATTGCTGTGCGATCTCCAGGCCAAAGAGAAAGCCGGCGCAGGCAGCGGAAACATCGAGACAGGCGGCGTTGGTTGCTCCGATCTTCTTCTGAACGAAGCAGGCCGTGGCTGGGAAAAGCATGTCGGGTGTGGCCGTTGCCACAATAATGAGATCGATCTCTTTCGGCGAAATCTTTGCCTGCTCGATCGCCTTGTGCGCCGCTTGGGCCGCCATATCGCTAGTGTTTTCATCCTTTGCCGCAATACGGCGCTCCTTGATGCCAGTGCGGGTGATGATCCAATCGTCGCTGGTGTCCACCATGCGCGAGAGGTCCGCGTTGGTCAGGACCTTTTCAGGCACATAACTGCCTGTACCGATGATCGAGACCGTCCGCAGCGCTTTAGTGGAGCGCGGGCTCGAGCGAGGCTGTCGTTTCATAGTAACGGCGAATCTCCTCGACGATATGCGGGTTTACCTGTTGTTCAATCGACTCCGCCGCCACTCGCAGCGCGTTCTTGATTGCCAGTGGCGTGCTCGCGCCATGCGCGATGATGCAGATGCCGTTCACGCCGAGAAGCGGACTGCCGCCGTACTCTTCATAGTTCGTCTTGTCCTTAATT
>JBKPGQ010000348.1:0-15504 GCA_046729455.1 Verrucomicrobiota bacterium | reverse complement strand
GGATAAATTTTGCCGCGAAAACGCCATCGAAACGATCTCGAAAAGGAAGCGAGCGCTTTTCCTCTGCGAGGCGCAGGATGGACGCGCTAGTGAGTGCTTGCCGCACGACTTGCTCGTTTTCTTCCGGTTCAAGGCTGCAAGTGCTGTAAACAAGTACGCCATTTGGCGCTAGCAATGGAATGAGTGCGCGAAGGATTTCGAGCTGGCGCTGTTGCATGCGAGTGAAGTCGGCTGGTTGTAATCGCCACCTGACATCCACGCGTCGTCGCATTACTCCGGTATTGCTGCAAGGCGCATCAAGTAGTATGCGGTCAAAGGGCGCCATTGAAGCAATCTCTGCAGGGACGTGACCGCGTGTCCAATCGTGACCAAAAATGTGGACGATCCCAACGCCGAGGCCCGCCATGTTCTTCTTCAAAATCTGCAGTCGCTCTGGGTCGCGATCGCATGCGATGATTGTTCCCCGGTTTTTCATCAGTTGCGCGATGTAACTTGTTTTCCCACCCGGAGCGGCGCATGCATCGAGGACCTTTTCTCCAGGCTTAGGATTCAGAATCTGGCAGGCAATTGCGGTGCTGGGATCTTGAATGTAGCAGTGGCCTTGCCGTACAGCGCCTGCCCAGAACACATCAAATTCAACAAACTCGGGATTACGCGTCAGCGGCCGGGAGTGTGGATAAAGCCGAAGGAACTCTTCGCGGTCGACTTTTAGTTGATTGATTCGCCCATAGATCGGAGCGGGAAGATTGCTCCATTTGCAGAGCTCTTCCGCGTGTTGAGGGCCAAAATGCTGCTGCCAGCGCTCGACGAGAAATTGTGGATGCGAGGTTCGAACAAACAGAGGCTCTGCGTCGGCACGCGCGAGCAACTCGCTCTGTCGCCGGATTGCGGCGCGAAGCATGCCATTTATGATCGGTCGCTGTGTTAGTGGGACGAGCTCCACAGTCTCATGGACTGCGGCATGTTGAGCTGTCTTGAGCAGAAAAAGTTGATACAACCCCAGGCGCAGAACATCACGAAGATGGACATCGACCCTTGAAGGGCGCAGGCAGCCAATCCAAAAATCCAGCAAAGTTAAATTGCGCAGGAAGCCATAAAAGAGTTCAAAGGCAAACGCACGATCGGATTCAGTTACCTCGGCCTTTGCGAGAAACTTTGAGACGATCGAGTCGGCAAACCGCTTTTCTTTTCGCCACGTCCGCAGCGCGCTCAGCGCAATCCGGCGAGCAGAAAGCCGCGCCATATTCTGGAAAGATCGTTATTGCGGTTTCACGCTGGCGCGTCCAATCGAATGATAATGAAAGCCCAGTCGACCCATCGTTCCAGGGTCTAACAGATTTCGCCCGTCGAATACGATCGGCGTTCTCATCTTTTCTTTCACCACCGTGAGGTCTATGTTTGCGAATTCGTTCCATTCCGTAGCGATGACCAGCGCTTCGGCATCATTTACTGCTTCAAGAGCCGACGAAGCAAATCCCGCATCGGCAACCGCTTTGATGGAGCGGGCTTTTTGCATTCCCTTCGGGTCGTAGGCAACGACGTGCGCTCCGTCGCGAAGCAGGTCTGCCACCAATTCGATTGCGACAGACGAACGAAGATCGTCTGTATCCGGTTTAAATGTGAGACCCCACACGGCAATTCGCTTTTCTCGCAACACCCAAAGCGTTTCCCGAATCGCCTTTAGAAACCGCTCTTTCTGGGCATTGTTAATGCGCTGCACTTCCTTGAGCAAATTAAACGGAACAGCAAGCCGCTCGCTGATCGTGATGAAGGCAGCAATATCTTTGGGAAAACAAGAACCGCCGTATCCTATTCCGGCATTGAGAAAATCGCGGCCGATTCGGTGATCCATCCCGATTCCGTCGGCGACTTTTTCGACATCGGCGCCACTCGCCTCGCAAATCGCGGAGACCGCGTTGATATACGAAATTTTCAGCGCCAGAAATGAATTCGCACAATGTTTGATGAGCTCAGCGCTGTTAATATCAGTCACGAGAATCGGCGCCATAAACGGCTCATAAATCTTCTTCATGAGGTCGATCGCGTGTTCGCTTTGGGCTCCAATCACAATGCGGTCAGGCTTCATCAGATCGGCGACCGCACAGCCTTCGCGCAGAAATTCAGGATTGCTGACCACGTCGAAGGACGCGCCGTGGCGGTTGTACCTTTTGATTGATTCGGCCACTTTTTCGCCGGTTTTCACTGGCACTGTGCTCTTGTCAACAATCACGCGGTAATCGGTTAAAACTCCCGCGATTTCACGAGCGACTTTCTCCAGGAAGCTGAGATCGACATCGCCATCCGGTTGTTGTGGAGTAGGAACGGCGATAAAGACAATCTGAGAATTCTTTACGCCCTCCTCTATGCTGCCGGTGAAACGCAGCCGATGCGCCGACACATTGCGATGAATTATTTCTTCAAGCCCGGGTTCATAAATTGGTACCTCGCCAGATTGCAGTTGCTTGATTTTCTGCGCGTCGTTATCGACGCAAATGACGTTATGCCCGACATCGGCGAAACAGGCACCTGTCACCAGACCGACATAACCGGAACCGATGATTGCAAGATCCATGATTGAAGGAATGGTGCGGGCGAATTAGCCGCAGCACAAGCGGAACAAATCCAGGCCGTCCGGCGTTGTTCGCTCGCTTTGGTTCATTCTCCTTCGGACGAAGGATCGAAGTTCAAATCGAATCCAAATTTCGGGAATGCTTTGAGCGTTATGGTAAAGAGGACGCCGTACTCCTTCGCTCCATTATTGTCGCGTATGATCCCACCGAATGAGGCAACCCAGCTCGATAGGTCTCGATAAATCGAGTAGCGCTGCTGTTCGAGGATTCCGGTTGCCCCTTCGTATTGCTCCTGGACTCCAACGCCCCAGTTATCGTCGATACGGTAATATCCACCCACAACAAACAAGCTGCTGTCCTGGAAAAAGGGATTCCCATTCAAATAGCGATGCGCAACGCTCAATTGCAGATTGGCCATTGGTTGAACGCTTGCAATCGTATCGACTTCCGTAAACCCTTGGTCGAAAGCGGGCACTTGTGAATTGACCTGGAAAGATACCCACGGCAACGGTGTAAAGCGGATATTGTTAAAGAGATTTGAGTAGTTCGTTTGGTCGAAGGGATCGTTGAAGTTCACATCAAGGTAGGTATCGAGTTCGAACCAGGTGATTGTTCTATCGTCTCGCCGCGTTTCCAGGCGATTGCGAACCCCAACCCGCCATATGGTCCAATCGTCGATCGTGTCGATGGTTGTGAACTGGGGGAAATCAATCGCCGGCAATTGGGTCGAAGGCTGAAACCGATCGAGCGCCAAGATCGCGGTTGGGTTAGGTCCATCCTCTTTCACGTAAGAAAAGTTCGTGAACGGTTGAATAACGTGCATGAGTCCGTCCAGCCCAAAGGCGCGGCTTTGCACATCCTCCCACTTACGCGAGATCTTGAATGAAGCTTCGGCGCCCGTATCGAAGACCGAGCGAAACGTGTCTCCGTCGAACTTTACTGGATTAGCCAGCGTTGGAGGGGGAAGAATAAAATCGGGTACGAGCGGATTTGATGGCGGTATGAAGGTTGTCGATCCCAGGTCCCACGTCTTGCTGTAATAAGTTCCGCGGTAGCCAACCCGTGGCACGATCGAAAGCCACCCAAGATAAGTGTTGGGAAAGATCAATTGGTGGAAAGTGTCAAAACGATTTGTGCCATAATTCTCGAAGCCCGAATCCTGAGGGAATTGCAGCCGTAAATTGGCAAAACCGGTTTCACCTTCATAGAAAATGGGTCCGCCAAAAAGGGCATGACGTTTGATGTCTAATACCACTTCCGGCTGGCGTTCAGTTGTGGTGAAAAACTCGTTCGCTTGAAAGCGCTCGATGGCCGTCAAAGTATAAAAAGGATCCGTCTTTGCTACCGCGATCACATTGTCCGGAACGGGATCGATGCGAAACTCCCCCTGATAGAAATCCTGCATGACATATTGATCGCTGAGCTTGGTGAGATTGGTGATGCCATAAATATCGTCTGTAAAGTTGGTCGTATCTGCGAGGCTAACCCGGTATCGTCCGGTAGGTACATCCTTTCGCGGAATATTGGTTTCATTCAGGTTCGGATTTTGGTCCTGGGTATAATAAGTTTTCAGCCGTGCCTGGCTGTCATTGAAGTAATCTATGGTCGAGTCAAAGCCCAAAGCTAAGCCGCGCCGGCCCCGGTAATCCAGCCGGACCCGCCCCCTGATATCGTCTGTGATAGGGAAGGTCACTTGAGTGAGGAGCGATGGTCCCCATGAACTCAAATACGCTGGCGAAATCGTGAAACTAAATGCCTCGTTGAGCGATTGGTAAAGATAGGGCCACCAAAACACAGGCACTTTGCCCACATACGCGGTGACGTACTGGAAAATCACGCGATCGTTTTCGTAAACGCGAATTGTTCGGGCGTGGAGATGGAAGTCGGCCTTCGGTGCATCGTGAGTCGTAAAGGTGCCATCCTTTATCAGATAACCGTTCTCAGAAATTGAGGTCACATGCTCGCCGGTTAGGAAATAAGGTTGCGACTCCGTTCGCGCATTGAGCGCTCTGATTTTTTTAGTCTCAGTGTTGTAAATACCGTTCTCGGCGATGTACAGGCTCGTGTCCCGATAGATTCGCACGTGGCCTCTCAACTCCACGTCGTGCGTAGCGGAATTGTATTGCGCGTAATCGGCGTAAATATCTGTGTTGCCAATATGAATCGCGACGTTATCGCGCGCCGTGGCCAGGCCATTCTCATAGGTCGTTTCCCCAGTAGAAGTGATTTCGATCGGAGCGTTCTCCGGAGTCTTGATCTCTCCCTGGATCAAACCGGCACTCGCCAAAAGAGTGGCGATCAACAAGACCAGCGTTCGCATGGCGCAGGCCGAAAGTACCGCGCCGGAGGCGACCTGCAAAGCCAAAAGCACTCCACGCAATAAGGAAAGGCAGTAAGAATGAGCCGGTTGAAGCGGAATCATCCGCGCGTTCTGTCTTGATTAACCAATCAATTGACGGTTTTCTTCATCTCAACGTGAGCAAGGCTGTTGATCAGATCTTTGTTAATGCAAAACAGTGGCTGCTGTCGTGGCTGACAGTCGCCCCTGGCTGGGTTGTCCAGATCGTGTCGAGTTTGATTAATATTTTCGCGCTCCTCGCAGTATTTCTGACACTGTTCGCGCTCATGTCGGTGCTGGAGCGGAAGATCCTCGGCCGGATACAAAATCGCTATGGCCCCAATCGCGTCGGACCATTCGGGCTGCTGCAGCCGGTGGCCGACGGTATCAAAATGTTGATAAAGGAAGACATCGTCCCCGCGCGTGCGGACAAGCTTGTGCACTTCCTGGCTCCAATTCTCATTGCTGCTGCGGCGATTCTTGCCCTTGGGATAATCCCTTATGGCCGGAACATGACGCCGTTTACAATCGACGGCGGTGTCCTTTTTTTCTTTGCTGTTGGTTCGACTACGGAGCTTGCGGTGTTCATGGCCGGTTGGGGAAGCAATAACAAGTTCTCAATGCTCGGCGCGATGCGCGCCATCGCGCAAATGATCAGCTACGAGCTGCCGCTCATTATCACTGTGCTCCCGGTGGTGATGGTCGTCGGCTCGCTTACACCCGACAGGATTGTTGCCGCGCAGGCTGAATACACATTGGGCGTCGTACCGCGCTGGTTTGTCTTCACGCCCTGGGGCGCAACTGCGTTCATTTTGTTCTTTGTATCCGGCTTGGTGGAATCGAATCGCACTCCGTTCGATGTGCCCGAGGGCGAATCGGAAATTGTCGCCGGCCACATGACCGAATATTCCGGGTTCAAATATGCAACTTTTTTCATGGCAGAATACATCGGGATGTTCGCCATTACCGGGCTCGCCGCGACCTTGTTTCTCGGTGGCTGGCATTCGCCCGTGTCTGCCCTGGCATTTATTCCATCTTACGTCTGGTTTTTCGCAAAGCTCAGCGCGTTGCTCTTCGTTTACATCTGGCTCCGCGGAACCTTGCCGCGCACGCGGATTGATCAAATCATGAATTTCGCTTGGAAATTCATGTTGCCGATGTCGTTCACCTGCGTCATCGCAGCGGCTATCTGGCATTATGCAGGTCGTGGCTTACGCGGTTGGCTTTGGTCGCTTTTCGTAATCGTGATCGTCTATACTGCTCTGTCGATGTTACTCGACACGCAAAGAAAGTTTGCTCCACGCGTTTACCGTTTCGCCGAATGAACAGCGCAGCGGTTGTCATTATCGCTATCCTGACACTGGCTGCTGCGCTGGCCGCTGCCACGCTGCAAAAGCTCATGCACGCGACGCTGAGTTTTGCTGTGGCGCTTGTGGGCGTTGCTGCGCTCTTCTTTCTGCTGGGCGCGGAATTTGTCGGTCTGGTGCTGATATTCGTTTACATCGGTGCGGTCGCCGTACTAATTGTTTTTACGATTCTTCTGACGCGGCGTGACGTTGGAAAAGATCGCGGTGCTAACTGGAGCGGTGCACTCCTGGCAATTGCTGTCTTCGGCGGTTTGACGTGGGCAATTATTAAGACGCAATCGGTTGCGATTGTCGCTCCACATATCCGAGCGATTCCTGTTAAACGAATCGGTGAAGTGTTAATGACCAGTTATGTCTGGCCGTTGCAGTGCGTGGGACTGCTTCTCACCGCTGCGTTGATCGGCGCACTCGTTCTCGTGATGGAGGAGAAGCGATGATGCCGACGCTTCAAGTCTTCCTCGTTGTTTCTGCCGCCTTGTTCTCGGCGGGCCTTCTGGCCGCTCTGAGTCGCCGTCACGCCATTTTCATCCTGATTGGAATTGAGATGATGCTTGCCGCAGCAAATCTCAATTTCATTGCGTTCTGGCGCTTTAGCCCGCAACCGCAGCCACCGACTGGCGTTATGATCGCGATTTTCTCAATCGCCATTGCCGCCGCTGAAGCCGCAGTCGGTCTTGCGCTGGTAATTGCTGTCTATCGACACTACCGCACGACAAACGTCGACCATCTCGACCAGCTCAAAGGATGAGTCGCTGGATCATCGATCATTTCTGGTTGATCTCTGCCGTGCCATTCGGGGTTTCGTTGGTAATTTTGAGCTTGCCGAATGGGCGGCACAAAAGCGCAGCCAGGCTCGCGGTCGCTGGACAGATCGCCGCACTCGTAATGTCATTCTTCGCGTTCCTGCCGACGCTACAACTGCCCGGATTCCGCGCCGTCCAGAATTTCACGTGGTTTACGTTCGGCGACTACGCGTTGCGTCTGGGATGGCTTCTGGATCCGCTCGCAGCCGTTATGCTGATGATGATCACGCTGGTCGGGCTTTGCATCTTCGTCTTCAGCACAGGTTACATGGCCGGCGACAAAAATTTCGTCCGCTTTTTCGCTTATCTCTCGTTTTTTTCAGGTGCGATGCTTGGCCTCGTTATTTCGAACAGTTTGCTTCTTCTGTTTATCTGCTGGGAGCTGGTTGGCCTGGCGTCCTATTTGCTCATTGGGTTTTGGATCGAGCGACCGAGCGCTGCTGCCGCCGCAAAAAAAGCGTTCGTTACCACTCGCATTGGCGACCTGGGATTTTTCCTTGGCTTGCTCTGGCTGTACGGCCGCAGTGGCACGCTTCTATTTTATGACGGTGGGAATGGTTGTCTGGAAAGCGCCGGTCTCGCGATGCTCGGCGCGAGTGCCACTTTTATTGCGCTGCTGATTTTTTGCGGCGCGGTAGGCAAGTCGGGTCAATTCCCGCTGCATGTCTGGTTGCCGGATGCGATGGAGGGCCCGACGCCAGTCAGTGCACTGATTCATGCTGCAACGATGGTCGCTGCCGGCGTTTTTCTGGTTGCACGCGTGTATCCGATCTTCTCGTTAGGCTCGATCAACGGCGTGACGTCCTCGCTTATCGTCGTCGTGTGGATTGGAGTCGCTACAGCTTTGATGGCCGCGCTCATCGCAATAGCACAGGCCGACATCAAACGCATCCTCGCGTATTCGACTGTTTCTCAACTCGGTTTGATGATGGTTTCGCTGGGCGTGGGCGGTGTTGCGGCCGGGATGATGCATCTCCTGGCGCATGGTTTTTTCAAGGCGCTGTTGTTTCTCGGCGCGGGATCGGTCATTCACGGTTGCCACGGCGAACGAGACATCCGGAAAATGGGCGGCCTGCGCCGGCTGATGCCAATCACCTTTTCAACTTATGCAATCGGTATGATGGCGCTGAGCGGCGTGCCGCTCTTCTTTTCCGGCGGTTGGACAAAGGAGGAAATCCTGCATGTGACCGCGCATTGGTCCGCTTCTCGCCTGCCCTATTATTTTCTGTTGATCGGCGTCGTCCTCACCGCGCTCTATATGACGCGGCAAGTCATCTACGTGTTCTTCGGCGATCGGCGTGCTGGCTCTCAGCATGCACACGAAAGCCCGCGGGTCATGACGATGCCGCTCATGGCACTCGCGATTTGTGCGATTTTGTTCAGTGTCGTGCTAACGCCAGCATGGCCGTGGCTGCATGACTATCTAACAGACGAATCTGCACAGTTCGAATTCGCGCGGCTGATTCAGCCGACGCTTTTTCTTTCGCTGGTTCTTCTGGGCGTGGGCTTTGCTCTGGGCATCTGGATGTATCGCAAAGCTGGCGTGCAAGATCGAGAGCGTCCCGTCGAGACTGATCCGCTCGAATTCGCGCAGCCCGAATTATTTCGATTCCTCGAGAATAAAATGTGGATCGACGAACTGTATGCTCGCACCGTCATCGCGTTTAGTTGGATGAGCGCGCGTCTGTCCGACTGGATGGATCGTAATTTCTGGGATCGCTTGGTTCGCGGATTCGGCGCGATCGGTCAACTCTTTGGAAGTTTTACGGCCAGTGTCGATGAGCGCGGCATCAATGCTGGAGTCGATGAGACGACCGCTGGCACCCGCGGTTTGGGCCGTCTGATGTCCGCGGCGCACTCTGGACAAATCCAGACCTATCTCGGCGTCATCGCGATCGGTGTGCTGGCGCTATTGCTTTTCTACGCATGGTTGGCTTGATCAGCGCGCTCATCCTGATTCCGCTGATCGGCGCGCTTGCGCTTTTTACCGCCCCCGCGAGGAATGCGCGTCCGATCGCATTGTTGTTTAACGCACTGGCTGCGCTTGACGCGTTGCTGTTGTGGCAGCACTTCGATATTCTCGTTGCTGGCGTTCAATTGATCGAACGGCACGCATGGATTCCCGCAATCGGCGCCGAATACTTGGTCGGGATAGACGGTTTGAGCCTGCTGCTTGTGCTACTTACCTCGCTCATTATTCCCTTCGCATTTCTCGCGCAAAGGATGGACCGCGGGTTTTACGCGCTGATGTTGATCATGCAATCGGCGCTGTACGGCACGTTCACTGCGCAAAATTTTGTTCTCTGGTTCTTGTTCTACGAGATGAGTCTGATCCCAGCATTCCTCCTCATCAAAATCTGGGGAGGTGAAAATCGCGACCGCGCCGCGACGAAGTTTTTCCTCTACACTTTTCTTGGAAGCGTCGCGATGCTGCTGGGATTCCTTGGAATTTATCTGGCCAGGGGCTCCTTCGATTTCGGCACGCTTGCTGGTCTTGGTAAAAACGGATTGCTCACGGGCAAACTCGCCTGGCTCGCTTTTGCCGGAATCTTCCTTGGACTCGCGGTCAAAGTACCGCTGTTCCCATTTCACACCTGGTTGCCCGACGCGTATGAAAGCGCCCCGATCGGCGTGTCGATGGTTTTGACCGGTGTGCTTTCGAAAATGGGTGTTTATGGTTTCGCGCGCCTGTTGCTTCCGCTTTTTCCAAACGAAATCAGAATCATCGGACCCTGGCTGCTAGCGCTCGCGATCTGCTCGATTGTTTTCGCTCCGCTGGCAGCATGGGCCCAGTCCGATCTGAAACGCATGGTTGCGTACTTGTCAGTCAACCATCTCGGCTATTGTATGCTCGGCTTGTTCGCGCTAGCGGCCTCACCCGCTGCTGCCCAGATCGACATGCACGCCGCGTTGAGCGGCGTTTTTATGCAAATTTTCAATCACGGGATCACCGCGGCTGCGTTGTTCTACCTGGTCGGTCTCCTCGAGCAACGTCGCGGCTTGCGCGGCATCGATGACTTTGGGGGGCTAATGCAGCGGACGCCTCTCCTTTGCGGCTGGATGAGCGTCGCCATGTTTTCGTCATTAGGCTTGCCGGGGCTAAACGGTTTCATCGGCGAGTTTCTAATTTTTAAAGGTTCATTTGCCATCACTGCATCCTTCACGGCGCTTGCAGTGATTGGCCTGCTTGTTACAGCGATCGTTTTCGTGCGCGCGATGCAAGCGCTCTTCAGTGGGCCGCTGGCAGAGAGTTGCAGCGCATTTCCCGATCTTTTGGCGAGGGAAAAGATTGCGATCATTCCAGTGACACTGCTCATGTTCGCCATCGGCCTCGCACCGCAATTCATGTTCAACATTTTCAACACGACAGTGACTCACATGGCACGGTTGTGGGCCTGAAACTCGCGGGAAATGAGGAAAGAAATCGTTCCAGTCGATCAGATCGCACATCGGATTCGCCAGTTGCGCGGCGAGAAGGTGCTACTCGATTACGATTTGGCCGCATTATATGGCGTCGCGGTCAAGGTCTTGAACCAAGCTGCAAAGCGTAATCGGAACCGGTTTCCGAGCGATTTTATGTTTCAGGTTACAGATGAAGAGGCAGCGTTTTTGAGATTGTTTTCCTCTTCCGTTCGAGATCGAGAAGTCGCTCAACGTCAGGAGGCTGCGACGAACTGGTCACAATTTGTGACCAGTCTCCCGAAACATCGAGGAGCAAAATATCGGCCTTACGCCTTCACTGAGGAAGGCGTTGCCATGCTATCGAGCGTATTGAACAGCGAGCGCGCTGTGAAGGTAAATATCGCGATTATGCGTGCGTTTGTGAGGCTCCGACAGGCGCTCGACACAAATCGCGAACTTGCAAAGAAATTTTCGGAACTCGAGAGGCGCGTCGGAAAGCACGATGAGGAAATCGCTGCGATTCTCGAAGCGATCCGGCAATTGATGGCTCCACCGGAAAAACCGCGTCGGGAAATCGGGTTTCATGTGCGCGAGACACCGCCGCGCTATCGGGTAACCAAACCCGCATGATCGCCTGGACGATTTACCTCACGTTCGCGGGCGCAGTGGTTCTGCTTGTTTTTCCACGCGTTGTTGCACGCTGGATCGCGTTGCTTACAACCATTGCCGGTTTGGTCTTAGGCATCCTTGGGTTTGTTCGCACGCCTATTGCGGATCTTGCGCACTTCACAACGATCGTGCGTGTGCCGTGGGTGGCGCCGCTCGGAATGAATTACCATCTCGCCGTTGATGGCGTCAGTCTCACCATGGTTCTTGTCACGGGCATCTCCGCGGTAAGCACTGTGTTGTTTTCATGGGATATCGAACATCGCCAGCGCGAATTTTTCTTCTGGTTGCTGCTGGTTGTCGGTGGTTGCTACGGCGTTTTCCTCAGTGCCGATTTGTTTTTGCTCTTCGCATTCTACGAGTTGGTGATTGTGCCGAAGTATTTTCTGATCGCCATCTTTGGTTCGACTAACAAGGAGTACGGCGCGATGAAGCTGACGCTCTACTCGTTCTTCGGCGGGATGTTCGTTTTTGCCGGAATCCTTGTCGCCTATGCAACCGCCGGATCTCTGGATCTGAATCAGCTGGCCCAATTCCACTTTAGTCCGGAGCTGCAATCATGGGCATTTCCCGTGTTGTTCCTTGGGTTCGCTGTTCTTGCCGGCATTTGGCCATTGCATACCTGGGCGCCGACGGGTCACGTCGCAGCGCCCACGGCAGGCTCGATGTTGCTCGCCGGAATCGTGATGAAACTTGGTGCTTACGCTGGCCTGCGCGTAGCGATGAACCTATTTCCGGAAGGATTCCATATGTGGAGCAAATGGATCGCCGTCCTGGCCGTGATCGGAATTGTTTACGCGGCAGCGGTGGCGCTGCGCCAGCATGATCTGAAATTCGTCATTGGTTATTCCAGCGTGAGCCATATGGGTTTCGTGTTGCTAGGTCTGGCTACGGCAAACGCGATCGGTGTCTCAGGGGCGGTACTGCAAATGTTTTCGCACGGCGTGATCGCGGCGCTGCTCTTCGCCGTTGCTGGACGAATGATCTATCGACGCACTCACACCCGCGAACTCAACACGCTCTCTGAAATGAATCTAAACCATGCGTTGCCCTTCGCTGCGTTTACTTTTGTTGTCGCTTCGGCCGCGTCGATGGGCATCCCCGGTTTTAGTGGGTTTGCAGCGGAAATCACGATTCTGATTGGCGCATGGAAAGCCTATCCGATCGCGGTTTGGATCACGGGCGCCGGCATGGTCCTGGTAGCGGCTTTCACCCTACGCGCGCTCGTGAAATCGTTTTTTGGTGACGTGCGCGTGCAGACAGGCCGTGTTCCGACAGACACCGATTGGAAGGAACAATCGATCACATTCGCTGAAAAGTGCGGCGCTTGTTTGCTCATGTTCGCCACTCTTGCAATCGGGCTTTATCCCAAATTTTTGCTCGATCGCCTTCAACCCGCGATTGAAGCAATGCGCTTTTTGAAATGAACCAGTCACTCAAGTTCTTGATCGCGGCGGACGCGTTTCCTAGGCATGTCCGTTCCACCGCGAGCGGCCCGATATGAGCTACCTCGATCTGCTCAAACTCGCGTCGCCGGAAGCGATCGTCGTATTGACCGCCCTGGTTGTATTGTCGATCGGCCTGCTGACTGAGCGCGCTGCGGCAGTCTGCGCCCTTATTGGTGCGCTAGGGCTTGCCATCGCAACAGGCGCGGTGCTCATGTTGCCCCACAATGCGAGCCTCTTCGGCGGGATGCTTGTGATAACACCCCTCACATCCCTTTTCAAAATCATTTGCCTCGCGCTCGCATTTTTCACTGTCTGTCTGGCGCGATCTGAAAAATCTCTCCGTCATGCGGGCGAATACCTGGCGATTAGTCTTTTGGCAACGGTCGGTCTGATGCTGCTAGTTGGCAGTGAAGAGTTGCTCATGATTTTCATTGGGCTCGAACTACTAGGCCTCTCCCTTTACGTGATGGCTGCCTTCGATAAGACCGATGTGCGATCTGCGGAAGCAGGTCTGAAATATTTTCTGTTCGGAAGCACCTCCAGCGCGTTCACGCTTTTCGGAATCAGTTTAATTTATGGCATGTCGGGGAGCACCGGCCTCGCTGCGATCTCGAATAAATTGGCGGCCGCGTCGGTGCAACCGTTGCTTGCGACCGGCATTATCATGACGCTCATCGGCTTTGCTTTCAAAATTGCTGCTGCGCCGTTTCACTTGTGGGCGCCTGACGCGTATCAGGGAGCACCCGTCCCGAGTGCGGCGTTTATTGCGTCGGGATCAAAGGTTGCCTCGTTCGTCGTGCTTGGAAAGATCGTGCTGCTGGGCTTTGGCCCAGTGCATGGGAGTTCCGCATGGCACGCGATGGCTGCGGGCTGGTCGCCGCTTCTTGCCGTGCTCGCCGCTTTGTCAATTCTGATTGGCAACCTCGTCGCACTGGCACAGACCAATGTTCGGCGCCTGCTCGCTTACTCCGCTGTCGCCCACGCTGGCTATACGCTGCTTGGACTTGTCGCCGGAAGCCGGGATGGATTTTCGGCGACGCTTTTCTACACTGTTATCTACGCGATTACACTCGTCGGCGCGTTCGGTGTCATTGCTGTCGTGCGCAGCGAAACCGGCGCCGACGATTTGCAAAATTTTTCCGGGCTGGGTGCGCGTTCGCCCCTCCTCGCCGGTTGCATGGCTATCTTCATGCTCTCCCTGGCTGGCATACCTCCGTTGGCCGGATTTTTCGGAAAGTTTTACCTGTTTAGCGCTGCGCTGCGCGCTGGTGGAAATTTTGGCATCTTCTGGCTGGTTGCGCTGGCACTCTTTGGCAGCTTTGTCTCGCTCTATTACTACCTGATCGTGCTGAAGGCGATTTTCGTGGATGAACCTTCACTTGCGACCGATCGCCCGTCGTCCGATTTGCTGCAACGAATCACGGTGGCTACGCTCGCTGCGGCAATTCTCTTTTTCGGTATAATGCCAGATATCCTGGCGTCACGAATTCTTGCCGCTATCCAGTAAGAATTTTGAGCAAAAAAAGTGTGATTAGCGCTTGACTATTGCGGTATAAGTCTTGCATCAAATCGAGAAGCACCATGCAAAGTTGATGAAGTGAAAATGGGCAGCATCAGCCAGTTCATTGATCGGCATTACCGTCACTTCAACGCGGCAGCCTTGAAAGATGCAGCCGATGCGTACGTCGCGCACCTGGATCGCGGTGGGAAAATGATGATCACTCTCGCCGGGGCAATGAGCACTGCGGAACTGGGCGTTTCTCTCGCGGAAATGATTCGCCAGGACAAAGTGCACGCCATTACCTGCACGGGAGCCAACCTCGAGGAGGACCTTTTCAACCTCGTTGCACGCAGTCAGTACGAACGGATTCCTCATTATCGAGAATTGACCGGAAAACAGGAGGAAGAACTTTTACGGCGCCATCTAAATCGAGTGACCGATACGTGCATCCCGGAGGAGGAAGCCATTCGTCGAATCGAGAGGGTGGTCATAGACGAGTGGATCGCCGCCGCTAAGAGAGAAGAGCGCGGTTTTCCGCACGAATTCCTCTTTAAAATACTAAGAGAGTGCCGGCTGAAGAAATTTTACGAGATCGATCCGGCTGACAGCTGGATGATCGCTGCGGCGCACAAGGATCTCTCAATGTTTGTACCTGGTTGGGAGGATTCGACATTGGGAAATATTTATGCCGCGCGCTGCATCACCGGTGCCATCGGCGATGTGCATACTGTTCGTTCCGGCATCGAATACATGATCGCACTGGCAGAGTGGTATCGCCGAATGTCGCAGGATTCGTCCATTGGCTTCTTCCAGATCGGCGGCGGCATTGCGGGCGATTTCCCCATTTGCGTTGTGCCCATGCTCAATCAAGACATCGTAACCACACTTGTGCCCGAGTGGGGCTACTTTTGTCAGATCAGCGATTCCACAACGAGTTTCGGCTCCTACTCCGGTGCAGTGCCTAACGAAAAGATCACGTGGGGCAAACTGAACATTGATACACCGAAGTTCATCATCGAATCCGACGCCACGATTGTTGCGCCATTGATTTTTGCCAAAGTCTTGGGTTGGTAATCGCTGTCGGCCCGGAAGCGGTCGCTACAAGCAGCGGCCAGCAAATCGTCAAGCGAAGCAAAGATCCCTAACGCCATCATCTTTAGTGGCGATAAAGTGCTGCGAACGTTTCAAGACTGAGAAAGATGACATGAAATGTAATCGGTACCCAGATAATTCCGAACACTCCCATTGATGCGAATACATCCAATGAAGAGAACGCTGCTATCAAAGGAGGGCCGTGCGCTAGTGCTCCGACAACATGCCACTTTTTAGTATTCGGCCGACCCGCGCCAAGGATCAGAAGTACAGCGATGATCGTCATTAGGAGATACGCCTGGATGAGGCCTACCCAG
>JBKPGQ010000347.1:0-5725 GCA_046729455.1 Verrucomicrobiota bacterium | reverse complement strand
GATGCCAGCACAACAAACACCATGATCGCGATAGTCATGGCGATGCGATATAACACATAACTCAACATCCGTTCGAAGATCCGTCTGGCTTCCGCGATCCCTTCGATGATGACCGACAGACCAGGCGCGGTCAAAATTACCGCCGCTGCCGCGCGAGCTGCTTCGGTCGCTCCCGAGACAGCGATACCTACATCTGCTTGCTTGAGAGCAGGAGCGTCGTTGACACCGTCGCCAGTCATTCCCACGATGTGGCCGTTCTCCTGCAGGATTTTTACGATGGCATATTTATGTTCTGGGAAAACCTGAGCGAAACCATCGGCCTCATCGATCTTCTCGGCAGCATCCAACGGGATTTCTCCTTTTCTAACATCGCCGGGGAAAAGTTCCATCGCTGGCTGGATGTTTGTGCCCATGCCCAGCTCCAACGCGATCTGTCGAGCAATAGCGACGTTATCGCCGGTAACCATCTTTACCTTCACGCCGTAGGCACGAGCCCTAGCTATGGTGCTCTTGGAATCGGGCCGGGGTGGATCCAGCAACGGAAGAATTCCCAGAAACCCCCAGGGGCCATCGTCTTTGGCAAGAGCAACGCCAATAGTGCGATAGCCACGACTGGCTAAGCTGTTTACCATCTGGCTCGCTTTCTCGAGGTCGCTACCAGAAAGCTTCGTTAACGCGAGGGTCACTTGTGGCGCGCCTTTCGTAACTCGAAAAATCTTACCGGAAGCGTCCTTAATCGTTGCCTCGGTCCGTTTGTCTACCGGATCAAAGGGAACATACTTTTCCTGTTGATAGCTCTTAAGTATGGCAGGGTCCTTCAGGCCGGCCATTACTGCGAGATCAATTGGATCATTATCCGCCGCGCGCGAAGCTAACGACGCCATCAGAATCAACGTTCCTGCGTCGGTTCCGGTCCAGGGTTCTGGGTCGCCAAGAGTCAGCTTGTTTTGAGTTAATGTGCCAGTCTTATCGGAGCAAAGTACGTCAACGCCTGCTAATTCCTCGATTGACTCCAGTCGAGAAACGATTGCTTTGCTCCTGGCAAGCATCCGGGCGCCCAGCGCCATTGTCACAGAGAGTACGGCAGGCATGGCTACAGGCACTGAGGCTACCAAAAGGATAAGAACGATTTCGGCGAGCCTTAACAAAACAACCCGATCGTAGTGGCCACGCATGTCGAAAAGGCGGCTGGCCACCAGGATCACGACTAAAACCAGCGCCAGAATAATCAGGAAGTTGCCGATCTTCATTACGGCTCTCTGGAAGTGCGAAACGCTTCCGGCGCCGGCCACCAATTTTGCCGTCCGTCCGAAGAACGTATTCGCCCCAGTCGCGGTAATTACCGCGACCATCTCTCCCTGTTTCACGACGGAGCCGGAGTACGCGTCTTCTCCCGATTTCTTGGTAACTGGCAGAGATTCACCCGTGAGTGCTGATTGATCGATGCTGATGTAATCGCCCTGCATGAGTTTGCAGTCAGCGGGAACAACGTCGCCGAGGTACAGGCGAATGATATCTCCAGGAACGAGCGTCCGCGCATCGACTTGCTGCCATTTTCCGTCGCGAAGAGAGCGCGCTTTCAGCGCGAGTGAACTCTTCAACGCCTCTAGCGCGTTAGAAGCTGCATGTTCCTCCCAAAACCCTAGCAATGCGTTGAACAACAAGAGTGAAGTGATGATCGTGAAATCGCCCCAGTCTTTTACGATCAATGCCATCAAGGCTGCGGCCTCGATCATCCAGGGAATTGGTCCCCAGAAATAAACAAGGAAAGCAGAGAGCGCGCTTTTCTTTTCTTCCGCCAGTGCATTCGGCCCATATTTAGTCAGACGTTCTTGTACCTGGGCAAGGTTCAAACCGGTCTTCGGATCGGTCCCAAGCTTCGCGAGAATTTCAGCAACCGTGGAACTTGGGGATCCCGTGTGGTCAGACACTGACATGAACAACTCCTCTGCTCATTCGGTAGGAGGACGTGATAACTTGTCCGGCCCTCGAAGACTAGAAAAAAGCTAACAGCGAGGACGACGAAATGCCGCCATTCCTGGCGACCAGAGCGCCTACATCGCCTTATAATCAACCGTAATGGTGCGGTAAAGAAGCGGGCCGTGCTGCGCAGAGAAATAAAAAAGCTCAAGCATCGTAGCACCGACCATCCATTGATAGCCAACCAGCGTCTGGACGACGTCCGTATCAGTATCGCGAGAGCGTGAAACGAGCTTCCCTGTTCCGTACTTTTCGTCGAAGTATTTGCGAATTTCTCCCATCCGCTGGTTGTAACGTTCGATCGACCAATCCGGGTATTCGTATTGCAACTCCACTGCAACTAGCGCTCGCTGCTTAAAAGTAAACAGCGTGCGCTTTAACCCGGGATGAATGAGACCTTCCACTGTCCAAACGTCCCGGTTCTCCTTTTTCTCCCGCGAGGCGATCTTCGCTTTCGCGCCGTGGAGCACTGCTTCCACGTGCGCCATCGAGTCGTTCCAGCGGAAGCCGAACGGCGGCAACAGTTCGTCGACGGAATATGCGCGCGCTGCAGACAGAAGGAGGCAGACTACGCTAATCGAAAGAATTCGGCCTATCGCAACACCGTTGCCAGATAGCACGCACTTCGCCTGCCAGTTTTTCATCTTCGTGTGGGTCGCCCGCATTTTCGATCGGCATCCCAATTACCATTATGGAGGCGGAAAAATTGCGTGCACGGTCCAATTCGGTCAAATCGCGGAGGCTCGCCACGGCGGCGTGAATCGGTAGATCGCTTCGCCGCGCCAATATTAAGCGGAGGAATTTTTTGTTTTTCCTCGGACACGCGCGTTTCTTTTTCCAGTCAAGAAAATTTTTGTTCGTGATGAAAAATAAAATTCATTTTTTGTTCATTTTTTTCTTGTCGATTTTGAAAGCGATTTCTAGTCTCAAGCCCGCTGGCGAGGCAGAAACAAGAGAGCGTGTGAATAAGTTGTGAACATTTCTGAGAAACTTTTAGCAGCAAGAATGAACGAGACGACGAGCTTCCCGGAACAACGATGGAACGCGCAAGTTTGCCTTGATGCATCCAATGGATCACTGAAGCACGGCACAGTCTGTTTTCCCTCGTATTTGGGCGTTTTTGACCTTTTTCTCCGACATTTCTGCAGCGAATCACGCTGGAGACCATCTCAATGTCACTCCCGTTTTCCGCGGCGATTTTCCTCGGTATCAGCGAGTGTGGCGATTGTGTAACACTGTTAACAAGTCAGCTATGGACAAGAAGTGTGCGCAGTTGTGGCAGCAATTATCAGCCGCGCTCAAGCCACAGATTAGCTCCGATAGCTTTAAACGCTGGTTCTCGGCGGTCGAACTGGTCGAGGCGAAAGACAAATCGCTCACTCTTCGAGTCCCAAACAACATCTATCAGTTCTGGATAGAAAGTAATTATATGCCCGCGTTGCAGACTGCCATCGTGACTACGCTCGGCAGCCCACGTCCCGTAAAGTTCTGCTCTCCGTCGGGAACTAGCGTGCAAATGCCCGTCGAGGATGCTGCGCCGCTAGAAAAAACTTTGCCTGACCCGCCGCCAGCTGACACAAAACCGGGGGCAACCGTGCCTGGACTCAATCCACGGAACACCTTCGAATCTTTCGTGGTTGGTCCGAACAATGAAATTGCGCATGCCGCCGCTCTCGCCGTGGCGCAAGCACCCGCGCGCACCTACAACCCGCTGTTCGTTTATGGCGGTGTCGGTCTTGGTAAGACCCACCTGATGCAGGCGATTGGCCAATACGTCTGGGCCAAGAAGAAAAACGTGAAGGTGATTTATGTCTCCAGTGAACTGTTCATCAACGAGTTCATCGACGCCATCCAGCACAGCAATCTGGTCAAATTCCGAAAGCGTTATCGCCAGGTCGATCTCCTCTTGATCGACGACATCCAATTTCTCGGCGGCAAGGAGCGTTCCCAGGAAGAATTCTTTCACACGTTCAATACGCTTTTCGACGGACATAAGCAGATCGTACTCTCCAGCGACCGCCCGGCTTCCGAGATTGCGAACCTGGAGCACCGCCTCGTTTCGCGCTTTGAATGGGGACTCACTGCTGAACTTCAACCGCCGGACATCGAGACACGCATGGCGATCTTGCGGAAAAAAGCGCGCGGCATGCAGATCAAATTGCGCGACGAAGTTTTTCAATTTCTTGCCAGTCGCATTCGCACAAATGTCCGCCGGCTGGAGGGTGCGCTCATGCGAGTCGCCTCGTTTGCGTCGCTCAGCGGCAAGGAACTAACCCAGGAGGTCGTGGAGCATTTGCTGAAGGATATTTTGCAGGAGGAAGGGCGGCATTCCATCACAATCGAACAGATTCAGCGGCGGGTGGCCGAACATTTCGATGTGCGCATAGCCGATATGACAAGCAAGCGGCGCCCGGCCAGCATCGCTTTTCCGCGGCAGGTGGCGATGTATCTCGCGCGTGAGCTTACCAAGGCGTCTTTGAATGAAATTGGCGATGCATTCGGGGGACGGGATCACGGCACGGTGTTGCATGCCTGCAAACTGGTAAAGAAACGGATGGCCGAACAGGACAACATCCGCCAGACGATATCCTTCATTGACAGTTCTCTTCAGCGTTGAGATTCAAGTGGTGCGTTTCCAGCTTGCGATTCCGGCTACCGCAGCTACAAATTCGCCGCTGGACGGATCCGCCCTGATGGACTTGCCCCGACATTGGAGAGATTGCGGTTGCCGAATAAAACCCAAAGCCTTACATCTTAGACCGTCATAATGAAATTTAGCGTTGCGAAAGAGAAACTGCTCGAAGGCCTGCAGCAAGTCCAAAACGTGGTCAGCACTCGCACTACTCTTCCCATTCTTTCCAATGTTCTTTTGCAGGCGCACGGCGATGAAATTCATCTCACAACAACCGATCTCGATGTCGGTGTGCGCGGTAGTTGCGAAGCGGACGTAGAAAAAGAAGGCGCAACCACACTCCCTGCCCGTCGCCTCTTCAACATCGTCCGTGAACTGCCTTCGAGCGAAATTCAGATTGACGTTAACGGAAAGAATGCCGCTTCCATCCGGAGCGGACAAAGCTTTTTCAAGATTCTTGGACTGCCCGAAGAAGAATTTCCACCGTTGCCGAAATTCGAGGACGCGAAGGTTGTCACGATTCGGCAGAAAGATTTGCGCGACGGTCTGCGCAAGACGTCTTATGCGATATCGACAGACGAGACTCGCTACGTCCTCAACGGCGTTCTGTTCAGTTTCAAGGACAACAAGTTGACGCTGGTCGCGACAGACGGGCGACGGCTTGCCATGGTCGAAATAGAGCTGGAATTCCCACGCAGCCACGAAGCGGACCTTATTATTCCGACGAAAGCGGTAACAGAATTGCAACGTCTGCTTACCGACGATGGCGATATCAAGGTCAGCGTGGGCAGCGGGCAAATCGCGTTCGATCTCAACAAGACGCTGCTCGTTTCGAAATTGATCGAAGGCAATTATCCAAACTATCGCCAGGTCATTCCATCGGAGGCAAAAGAGCGAATAAAACTCGAGCGCGAAACGTTTCTAAACTCGCTGCGACGCGTTTCGCTTCTGGCCAGCGATAAATCGCACTCGGTGAAACTGAATTTCGGCAAAAACAACATCGACATTACTGCAACCACTCCGGAGGTAGGCGAAGCGAAGGAATCGCTCGCCGTTGCCTACAAAGGTCGCGATTTTTCCATCGCCTTTAATCCGGAATTTCTGATGGCGCCC
>JBKPGQ010000346.1:0-2704 GCA_046729455.1 Verrucomicrobiota bacterium | reverse complement strand
GTGAACGCGATGTTGCTGAACGAGTTTCTCAAAGAGCACAAGACAGTGCAGGAGCAGGGAGCCACGATTTCGGAGTTGAAGAAGGAACTTGCAGCGCTCAATGCGACTGTGAAAGAGCAGGCAGCGCAAATCCAGAAGGTGAGCGCGCAGCTTGAAGAGAGCAAGCCCGCACCGCAAACGGTTTTGAATAATCAGTAAAGTCCTCGGACTTACTTTTGCAAGGAGCCGTCACGCTTCACCGCGTGGCGGCTTTGTGTTTCACGCGCGTAAAAGCTCACGGCTCTTTGAAATCGCCCGCGTGCTCGTGCGTCTCGATGCTTCATCATAAAACGGGAATCACAACGCGATGTGGACGACTGCGAAACCTTGCGTATCCGACGATTGCGTTGCTGATTGCACCCGGCTGGTCATACCAAAGCCTGCCGAATGGCAGCACATCGAAGAACAGCACGTTCTGGAGAGTTGGTTCCGGAAACTAGTGCGTGACAGCTTCCGGCAGATAAAAAAACAAAATGCCGAGGATAACGTAAACGGAGAGAAGCTGGACGCCTTCGATCCAGTTGGTTTCGCCGTCGCCGCTGATTTGAAACAGGATGTAAACCGAAGCGACCACGGCGAAGACTTCCGGCCGCGAAAACTCGAGGTCCATCGGCTTACCAAACAAATAGGAGACGAATATCAGCAGCGGCGCGACAAAGAGTGCGATCTGCAAGCTCGATCCAATCGCGATCCCAACGCTCAGATCCATTTTGTTTTTCAACGCCACGAGAATGGCGGTCGAGTGCTCGGCGGCGTTGCCGACAATCGCGACCACGATGACGCCGACGAAAGTCTCGGTTATGCCAAATGTCGCGCGTACGTTCTCGATCGTGCCGACCAAAAATTCCGAAAGCAGCGCCACTAATCCAGTGGCAACGAGCAGGACCAAGAGCGCTTTGCTGCGCGACCAAACCTCTTCTTTTTCCTCCAGTTCGCCTTCGGTGCCTTGAAAGAAATGCCGATGCGTCTTGAGCGAGAAACCGAGCACGCAGAAGTAGGTGACAAAAAGCACTACGGCGATTGCCAGAGAAAGCCGCTGCTCCATCATCGGATTCCAACCACCTGGGCTGCGCTCGGCGGCCATATGAAACACCGTCGGAATGACCAGCGCGATCGCCGCCAGGGAGAGGGAGATCGCCGAGGTGCGCGCGCCAGTCGGATTAAACCGCTGCTCGCTGTACTTTGTGCCGCCACACAAGATCGACAGCCCGAGCACGAGCAGAATGTTGCCGATAATCGAGCCGGCAATCGACGCTTTGACCACGCTGGTCAGGCCTTTCGAGAGCGCAATCACGGCAATGATCAGTTCCGCCGCGTTCCCAAACGTGGCATTCAATAATCCTCCGGCTCCTTCGCCCATTCGCGCGGCCAACGCCTCGGTCGCGCGCCCCATCCAGCCCGCCAGCGGAATAATGCCGATGGCCGAGCAAATGAAAAGCGCCGTGGGATTCGCCGCACCCGGCCAGAACCGCAATGCAATCGCGATCGGCACAAACAAAAGGAGCCCGGTACCTGATAGTTTTAATTTCACGATGAACAGTGCTGGATCGCTGATACCAAATTCGGATTGGGAGCGCCACCTGTACGTGTTGTTTAAGGTAGTCTAAGCGAACGATCTGGATTGCAGACGCGCACCGCGACGATGGAAAGCGTTTCGTTGTGCACGCAGAAGAAAAGCTGACCGCGTTTATGGAACTCGAATCCGCGATTTACGCTTACGGCGAATTGGCTTGACAAGCTGGTCGGATTTTCCATAAAAACCGGGCTCGAAGCGACAGGAGAGTACCATGAAGCTTGCGCCAAGACGCTCGATCTGTTTGCTCCTCCTCGCTTTATTGGGCAGTCCTTCCAGTCGCACGTTCGCGCAGTCCGCACCTCTCGACCTCTGGTCTTCTAACACTCAGCTCAGGATTCGGGACAAGAGCACGTTGAACTACAGTATTACTGCGCGGATCGGCTACTTCGAGGTCTACTTCGACTCCAATAACAATGCGACGTGGGCTGACGCGGTCGCGCCGTACGCAATACACACCGGTGGGAAGATACGTATCCACGGGTATTTGGCGAGTCCAATGGTCGGCGGGCCGTATCCGGCGATCGTTATTGGTCACGGCCACCATGGGAGGGGGAGCCCGGAGGAGGCGATGCTCCTGGCATCGCTGGGATACGTCGCACTCTCGATCGACGGACCGGGTCAGGGCCTCTCTACTGGACCGCCGGACACGGAACAGGGATGGATTTCGGTCGAGAAAATCTTGAACGTGCCGGCCCCGTACGTGAGCTACCAGTACCATTACGCGTACGCGGGCATGCGGGCATTGACCCTTTTCGAGAGATTGTCAGGTCTCTTCCTGAACCCCTTCCGCATCGACCAGACGCGTTTGGGTGTGATCGGGGCTTCGATGGGGGGACAGTTCACCTACTACATTAACGGGGTGGACGATCGAGTGAAGGGAGCGGTGGGAATTGCGGTGGCGGGTGATTGGCGGCGCATCTCGTTCTATCCTGGCGCCTGGCTCTATCACGGTCTCTACTATTACACGCGGGACGGGCTGCAAAGCGGACTGGACTACGTTAACACCGTCTCGAACTTCTGTACCGATCCGACACTTACCACATTCCTGAACTATTTTGACCCGATCGCCTATGCACCGACGCAGCACGG
>JBKPGQ010000345.1:0-10367 GCA_046729455.1 Verrucomicrobiota bacterium | reverse complement strand
CGAGAGACACGGCGATGATCTTTGCGGCGAAAACTAACGGGTTGGGCACATCAATGATCGGATAGATGGTGAAGAAGATGGCCAGCAGACATACCATGAGACCGCAACCGGCCGCGAGCCGCAACCAGGTGCGCGCTCCGGCTCGTATCGCTGCCGCGCCTGCGATTGGGATTGCGAACATGACGCCATAAACAATTCCGTAGAAAACGTTGGCGGCGTTGTCCACGAGTTGAAATGCTTCCTGCAATCCCGCGCCGATCTGGCTTGAAATGGCAATCACAAGCGTGATCGCGCCGACGAACATGATTGAGTTGATCGGCGTTTTGTAACGCGGATGTAGACGCGAAAACCATATCGGCAGGAGGTGGTCCCATCCAGCCACCATCGGCAAGCGGGAGCTGCCGGTGAAATGAATACTCATGGAAGATATCGAGCGCACGGTCATCAGCAGAATCGCCACCGAGGCGATTGCGCCGGCGATTCGGAACGAATGCAGGCCGAGTCGCAGCGTCTGCGGCACCGGGCCGATGAGATCGATTTGGTTATTTCCTATGAAAGCCAAAACCGAGCTCGTTCCGAGAACGAACATGAGCGCGATGATCGGAGCGGCGATGATAACAGAGCGTCCGATGTTGCGTGCCGGCGCATGAGCTTCACCGGCCAGGATTCCTACATATTCAAATCCGCTAAGTCCGCCGACTGCCAGTTTGCTGAAGATGTTGAAGCAATAGAAGAGCGGCATCGCGGGTGCGGCGATTTGGAGCGGGCGATATGAGCTTAGGTCACCGCGAGCGAGACTAATCAATGGCAGAACAATCAAGGCGCCGTAAGGCAGGAACATCGCAAATCCGCCGATGTTGTGTACCCATTTGCCTAACGATAGCCCGCGAACGCCGGTCCATCCGAGGCCACTCACCAGCACGCAACTGACCAGCGAGACACACCAGGGGCTGCCTCGCATCCATGCGGCGGCATCACCGAAGGCATAGGAGATGTTTGTTGTGATGAACATTCCACCCAAGGCGATCACCATGATTGATAAAAGCCAAAGATTCCAAGCAACGATGAAGCCTGTGAATTCGTTAAAAGCAAGCTTCGCCCATTGGTAGATTCCACCTTCCAACGGCATCAGTCGGCTCAGATAAATGACCACGGCGGCCTGCGGAATGTAGAAGAGTAAAATAGCGAGGAGCCAGAAAAAGAGATGCGATGTTCCAAGTTTTGCGGCAGTGCCGACCCAGCCTGAGCCAACCACAAACACAATCTGTGTCAGCACGAGATCGCCAAGCCCGAGCGGCTTTTTCAGTGCAACGCTCTGTTCTTCGACACTGCGTTCTGCGCGATCGAGTGCGGCTGTCATTGCTGACCCTTAAGACTGAAGAGCGACGTCATCCTGAGCGCAGCGCAGCGGAGTCGAAGGATCCCGCGATGCGACCCTGGGTAAGGCCACGGGATTTGATTCGCTCACTTCCCGTTCGCTCAGCCTGCGGACTTCCCGTCCATGTCGCGGCTTCCCAGCTGCTCCATTCTCGACTTCGCTCGGAATGACCCTCAATTTTCGTGGTCGTGTTCGGATCTTTTCGGCGGCGCCGGTTCGTTTCGAAATTCGCGATGACGGACTCTCCCGCCAGCGTAAGCGATGTAAGCCCCGCTTCCCAACGTCACCGCGCCGAGCAAAATCACCGCAATAGCCAACGGCGCGGAAGATTTTGGCCATTTGATTGGCGCCGCGATGGCAATTGCACTCAAAGCGAGAAGCACATAGAAAATCCAGATGAGATCCTCGCCGCGTTCTTTGTGCTCATCCAGCCAGGCCTGCCCAGCCTCATCCGCCATGGAGAGCACACGGTCGTATCCCTGCTGTCCGAATTCGTAAACGGGCCACGCCGACGCGGAGCTGATGAGCACAAGCGTCAGGGTTGCGATTTGAGCGCGGCGGCTCCTTAAAACCAAAGCGACTACGAGTCCGATGCAACCCACGAGCAAGCCGTAAACCGGCAACGGATTGAGCAACACGTGAATGTATTCAGGTTGTCGCAAATCACGAAGCAACACCTCGATCATAACTTGCCTTGCCACTGGGTACCGCAGACCTGTGCGGTTCGCGCCGCGTGGTTCGGCAAGTATTTTTGCCAGTCGGCAATTGTGAAATGCCACCACTCGGTGCGCAATCCCCAAAAGCCTGCATTTCGCATTGCGATCTGCAGTAAATGCACGTGTGCGCGAATATCGGCATGAGGCCCCACGTAACGCCACATTGCGGCCGGCGTAAAATCGTCAAAGTCACTGGGCATGCGCACGGGGCGATTCCACGTATCGACCAACGTAGCATCGACAGCGATACCCCAACTGTGCAGTGAACCGATACCATTTTCAGGGTTGGCAACGTAATCGCTATTATGTGAAGCGTGCCAAAGCTTCTCCTGGACGGTTACGGGTCGGTACGCATCCCAGATTTTCAGTCCAAATTGGTAGCGCCGCAAAAAGGCCTGCGCTGCAGCCAACCCCGAAGCGACTTCTGGGCGCGCGAGAGCGCATGTTCCGCGAGGATAAAGCGGGTACCCGACAAGATTATTCTGTCCGGCATAACGCAGCTCAACAATGATTGTCGGATCGACAGACCGGATATCGACGAGAGGGCCGCCGGCGTTAGCGTCCAACAACGGCAGTGCTGCCGCCACCAAAGCGAATAAGGGAGCGTTAAGGCGTCGCATTTGCTGGGTCAGTACGCTGTCACTGCTTGGGCAGTCTCCGTTTTTGACAGGCGCTCAAGGAGAAGGCGAGCGCTATTTTCGGGGATCTCGAAGCGCAATTCCAAATTTGACGTACCCGATCTTAGAATCTCGGGTGGTCGAGAGTAAAGCAACAGTTCCGAGTCCGGCAAACGCAGCCACTGCTGTGGATTATCGTGCAAATTTCGCGCGATCTCGGCAGCATTTTTAGAGGAGTTCACTTTTACGAGCACCCTGGCTCTTACCGGGTTTTGTAGATTGACCGCAAGACCCAGTAATTGTGAGGCGTCGAGTAGTTCGCTGGTAAAGATCGGATTAAAAACACGTGAGAGATCGGGCGGATCGCGGGAAATCAATCGCACTGCGCTCTCGCGGTCGAGCGCCTGGAAACGATCAAACAGTTGGCCGGTGATTTTCAGGTCCGGTTTCATTCCGAGACGCACCAGCACCAACTCATCCACCGCAGTGGGCACTCCAACGGCGAGCGTAGCAGGCCCAACCCTGGCAACCGCAAAATCCGGTGGTCTTTCCCAAACTGGGAGGCCGCTAATGGCGTGTTTTTGGAACGCCTTATCATCTGCGATTGCACGAACGACCTTCGGCGTGGCGCGGCGGGCTTCAACCAGGACGAACTCTCGCGTTTCTCCAGTTTCGCTGGTTGTAATTGCACGAGTAATGCGTGTGGCCTCCCGGGACAGGTTCAATCCCGGAGTCGAAGCAGCAGCGCCGATTAGTCCCGACCAGAGGTTGGGCTGGTCTTTGCGCCAGCGCCTCGCGAGGTCTGCCCGCTCAAATTGATCGGCGTTGATTGACAAAATCGTATCGGTTTCCTGCGGCAGCCATTCGCGGCCTCGCGGAGATTGGAAAATAACAAGCAACGTGATCGCAAGCAGGACTAGCACCGAGAAAATGCTGAAATAAAATTTCCGCAGCTCCTGCTTGTCGATCTGACTTGAGAGCAAGGCCAGCTCTGATTTGTGCGCCAAGTGCCGATCGACTGCCTCACGGCGGCGATGCGCCTCGGCCAACAGATGCGCCGCGTTTGGTGGGGCAACCCCCTGCGCGGCAAGGTGCCGGCCAATGTTCAGATACGCAGGATTTTTTCGCTCTTCGACCGTCTGATGGCGTGCACGTGCATTGCGCGCTGCTTCTTGCTGAGCTCGGATGTTATCATTCAATTTCCGGTCGCGCGCTTCAAACTCGCTTCGGGTCCGCGCAATGTTTTTTTCCACTGCAGAAAGTTCCGCTTCTGCTGCATTCAATTTCTCTGTGGCCAACCGCGCCGCGTCGGCGCTGCCGAGACGCGCCCGGACAAGTTCTGCCCGCTCTTCGGGAAGCCGCGCTCGTCGCGCGCTGATATTTGCAGATCGCGCCTCCAGATCGGCTGGGGCCGGGTCAAGCGCATGCAGATCGGAGAGTTGTTTTAAGAGATCACGGTCGGCAGCCTCGCTTTCCTGAATGCGTCGTTCCACGGCGGCCAGCTCGCGCTCGCAGACGTCGACGTTGTTTTTCGTTTGGTTGCGCTTTTGGAGAAGTGGCTTCTTTTCCGCCTCCAGCTTTGCAATCGCTTCACCTTGTTCGCGCGCATTTTGATGCCGCTCTTCTTCGATCTTTTTTATTCCTTCTTCGATCCGTGCGATTCGAAGTGCGACTTCCTTTTGTTCCTGCTCCAATTTCTTAAGAGCGACGATCTCATTGCGGAGCTCGGGAAAGTTGGCCGCTTGCGTAGTTCCTTCGCGCCCGAGATTGATTTCGCTCTTCTGCAAGAGACGCTTCTCATGACGCAGTGCGATGCGCGTTCGCTGGCGACGGATCTTCAATCCAATTTCGCGAAAGCCGGTGCGAATGAAACTCACGGGTGAACGCTATCCGAATGCACGCTACGAAAAAGAAATTTCAGCTGCGGGCATTTGTCTCACTGGGCCACACGATTCATGGGACGAATGGGCCTGAAGGAATTATTCTTCCGATTCGGCCAATTTTGCCAACACACTGAAATCTTCCAGCGTAGTTGTGTCGCCGGTGACTCGCGCGCCGCTGGCGATTTCTTTCAGCAGCCGGCGCATGATTTTGCCGCTGCGTGTCTTTGGGAGCGCTTCCGCGAAACGAACTTCGTCTGGTTTTGCGATTGCCCCGATGTGCACGCCAACATGCTCGCGCAGTTCCGCTTTCAGCCCGCCAGTGGCATTAACGCTCGCTTTCAATGTCACAAACGCGACAACGCCCTGCCCTTTTAGTTCATCGGGCCTGCCAACGACTGCGGCCTCGGCGACGTGCGGGTGACTGACCAGCGCGCTCTCAATTTCTGATGTACCGAGCCTGTGGCCCGCTACGTTGAGGACATCATCGATACGGCCGACGATCCAGAAATAGCCGTCTTCTTCGCGCCGCGCGCCGTCGCCGGTGAGATAATTGCCTTTGAATTCGCTCCAGTATTGCTGCCGATAACGAGCCTTGTCGCCGTAAATAGTGCGCAACATCGAAGGCCAGGGCCGGCGAATGATTAGCTTGCCGCCTACGTTCGGTCCGACTTCGTGCCCTTTCTCATCAACAACTGCTGGATCCACTCCAAAGAATGGAAGCGTTGCACTGCCCGGTTTCGTTGGAATTGCACCCGGCAGAGGAGTGATCAGAATCGATCCTGTTTCAGTTTGCCACCACGTATCGACAACCGGACACCGCCCGCCTCCGATATTTTTGTAATACCACATCCATGCCTCTGGATTAATTGGTTCGCCGACCGTGCCGAGCAGGCGGAGCGACGACAGATCGCGTTTTGCGACCCAATGGTCGCCCCAGCGAATAAATGCGCGGATCGCTGTTGGCGCAGTGTAAAGAATGTTGACCCGATATTCTTCGATGATTTTCCAGAGCCTATCGGGTTCCGGCCAATTCGGCGCGCCTTCGTACATGACGGTTGTCGCGCCATTAGCGAGCGGACCATAGACGATGTAGCTGTGACCCGTGACCCAGCCGACATCAGCCGTGCACCAAAAGATATCTTCATCTCGAATGTCGAAGACGTACTTTGTGGTCGAATAAACTCCGACCAAATAACCGCCTGTAGTGTGAAGGATGCCTTTTGGTTTGCCAGTGGAGCCACTCGTGTAGAGAAGATAAAGCGGGTGCTCGCTGTCGAGCGGCACAGGTGGACAGTTCGCGTCGACATACTCCAGCTCGCGATGCCACCAGACGTCGCAGCCTTCTTCCATGTGAATCTCGTTTCCTGCGCGACGGAAAACGATCACGCGCTGCACAGACGTGCCATCACGGAGTGCCTCATCAACATTTTTTTTCAGCGGTACAATAGCGCCGCGCCGATATGCGCCGTCGGCTGTGACCACCGCGATCGCGCCGCTATCGGTAATTCGATCTCGAATGCTGTCGGCGCTAAATCCGCCGAAGACTACTGAATGCACCACACCGATCCGCGCGCAGGCGAGCATGGCGACCGCGGTCTCCGGAATATTCGGGAGATAAATGATGACACGATCGCCTTTTTTGATGTTGTTTCGTTTCAGGACATTCGCGAAGCGGCAAACTTCGCGATGCAATTGCTGGTAGGTGAGGGTGCGTTTGTCCCCGGGTTCGCCTTCCCAGATAATTGCCGCCTTGTTCCGACGCGGCCCAGTCAGATGCCGATCCAGGCAGTTTTCCGAAATGTTGAGTTTGCCTCCGACGAACCACTTCGCGAACGGCGCTTTCCATTCGAGCACCGTTTTCCATCTTGCGCGCCACGCCAATTCACTCGCTTCGCGCGCCCAGAATTTTGCGGGCTGGCGAATTGATTCTCGGTACATCCGCCGATATTGAGCGAGACTTTTGATTCGGGCGTTTTCCGCAAAATCTCTTCGTGGTTTGAAAATACGCTTCTCAACCAGGTGCGACTCGATGTTGTCGTGCATGAGCAGTCCCTAATATGCCGAAGAAATTGTCAGGGCAAGCGCGCGAATCGCGGCTGTAGTCAAAAGATTGAAAAGTTACGAAGGTTCGAAGGTTACAAGAGTTACAGGTCGTAGCGGACGTCCTTTTGTAACCCTTTTAGCCGTTGTAACCTGCTTTAATGATGATTGAACTGCGCGGTGACGAATATTTCATGCATGAAGCATTGCGTATGGCGAGCAAGGGAGTCCGGTCCGGCGAAGTACCGGTCGGCGCAGTCGTTGTTCGTGAGGGCAAAATCATCGCGCGCGCTCATAATCAGGTTGAATTGCTCAAGGATGCCACCGCCCATGCGGAAATGCTGGCATTAACGCAAGCTGAGGCGGCCGTGGGCGATTGGCGACTGGTCGATTGCGATCTGTACGTGACCAAGGAGCCGTGCGCGATGTGCGCAGGCGCACTCGTCCACACTCGAGTCGGACGCGTGATTTTTGGCTGCGCAGATCCAGCTGCCGGGGCCGCGGGAAGCGTGCTCAACCTCCTGCAAATGCCGACCTTGAATCACCGATGCGATATCGTAGTTGGTGTTTTGGAGAACGAATGCGCTGCGATCCTTAAGGATTTCTTTCGCGAAAGACGCGACGCACGCGACAAGATCGATCACCTTTAGGCCGGCTAACATCGAGTAAGCAGTCCGGCGCGCTCATCGGCGATTGCGCTGCATCATTGCTGAATCGGGGGATCAGACGGTGTGTTTCATGCGCCACAAAATCTTGAAAGGGCGGTCATGGAATCTCTCCATGCACCATGCACCATCTGAAAAGTTTTTATCCTAGGTTGGAAAGCGTTCTGTTTCGCACACTCTTTCTTAGCTGTCGAGTTCTGGATAAATTTCCGCGCAGTGATGACAGGATCACACATTACGTGTGGCAAATGCAGATTGTGGGTTGACTCATCCCGCGATGGATTCTAGTCTACGCGCGCTCTCTACTCCTCTTCGGGGTGTGTGATTCGGAGTCGTTTGAAAGTCGCCGGGTAATCACACCAATAGCCATTGCTCCAATATGAGAAGAACCCACGCTCCAACATTGATCGGAATCGCCGAAGGACTAATGATTTTGTTTGTTTTTCCTGTCGGGAAAATTGAACCGGCAGTCCCCACCATCAAAGTTCCTGGTCCCTATCCGTATGAAACACCTGTGCGAGTTCCGGCGCCGCCGCCGCCCGTTTCCGACTCATCGGTCTTACCGACGCCTGCTCCTCTTCTCTATCGCGAATCGTTACCCTCGCTCTCGGCTTCTCAGGATCGCGATTCACGAACAGCAAATGCCCGCCCGCCGCTCACGGCGAAAGCCGCGCGCGAGGCAGTATTCAAATACAACGGAGTGCCGGGTTTCTGTGAATTTCTGGCGGCACTTCCTGCCGATGTTAGTGTATTCGATCCAGAGCTCGGACGGACACGTACACTTGTACAAGGAGGTCGTGTATTGCGCAAAAACGTGACGTGGCTCCGTGAAAGTCAGCGAGCGCGCCCGAAACCAAACGACCGAACCCTCGTCTCAGTCGAAGAACTCAGCATGCGGAATTCGGGGATTTGATTCCGCCATTCGTCGCGATGCTGTATTCAGCGCGTTGACTTGGCGCGTTTTAAACGCGCCGGGATTGCGGTTGCAGTATCAGGGGGGTCCGCGAAAATCGTTCAACGATGAAGATGACAATATTTAAGGGCAGCGAGATTGAGGTAGAGAAAGAAATCAACAGCTGGCTAAAGTCCGAGCGCATCAACAAGATTCGCCACGTTACGCACGTGAATTATGGCGCGATGGTGTATATCACCGTCTGGTGGCATCGCATGGATGCGGGTAAAAATGCGCCGATGACACACGGTCTGTCTTGATACAGCTGGCATTTATTTTGACGCCACGCGCGCGAGCGGCCAGTGGTATCACTCGCCAATGCGCGAAGTGCCAACGACTGCGGAGCGCCAGGAATTAAACGGGGACTAATCCTGCCGGTGTTTATGAATTAGCACGGCGCCAAAGCAGCGGCCCCTCCGCACCGTGGAGCTCGCGCGGTCGTTTCTCCTAAAGAAGTTCGCTAAAAGAAGGGGATGCGGTCGTGAGTTCGCAGAACCTTCTACTGCAAGTGGAGATTCGTGAAGTCGTGTGAACCAAACTGCCTCGCTAGGATCGAACCGCGTAAAAGCCCTCAGCTGCCGACGCGGTTTCTATTTGTATCGCGACATTTTATTGCCACGTGAGACCACAAGGTCTTTTACGTGGCTGCCTCGCTAGGATTCGAACCTAGACAGAGAGATCCAGAGTCTCTAGTGCTACCGTTACACCACGAGGCAACGAGCGGGGAAAAGCTAAAAGCAGATTGGACGCCTGTGCAACCGACAGCGCGTGGCAGGTAAGATTCTAAAATTAACAGAACAATGCCGAAATCCGAATGACGAAGCTCGAAGGAATGACGAATGATCAAATGACGAACGATTTGATCGCTGCCTTATCATTCGGGCTTTGTGTTTCTTTCGTCATTCGACATTCGTGCTTCGTCATCCCCGCGGATTCGAATTTGTTCAGCGTCTCCAGGTTCCCAACTTTGACTCGTATCAATTACGCAGCACCAGCTCCTCGCCTTCGCGCGCGCCGTCCACTTCAAGTTCTTTTCCATTTTCGCGGATTAGTCGGCGGGCTTCGTCCACCATGGCATCGACCCGTGTGTCATCATGACTTGGATCATGATGAAAAAGCAAAAGCCTGCGGACTTCCGCGTCGAGCGCCAGCGAAACGGCGCTGGAAACTGAACCGTGCCCCCATCCAATGTGAGTTTCGTACTCTGCATCGGTGTATTGCGCGTCAAGAATCAAGATATCGCTGCCCTTAAGAAACTCGACCAGGCTGGTTCGCTCCTCTGTCGCAGTCTCTTTCGCCTGCTCCGGAGTCATGTGATTGGATTTTGCTGAGTGGAGAAATCGATACGGCTCGTGGTCCGGCAGGAAAGCGAGTGAGCCGGCGCTGGTGAGCAGACGATAACCAGCACAAACGCCGGGATGATTTACAAACTTCGCGCGCACTTGCACTTTGCCCACAGAGAACTCCATCTCGGTTAGCTTCTTAATGTCGATCTTCGCGGAAAGTTCGCGCATCGCGATGGGAAAAAATGGTGCCTTCATCGGTTCAGCCATAATTTTGCTGAAACTCGTATCGATGCCGTCGTAGCCGCGGACACGGATTTCATTTTTCTTTTCGTATGCTGGGGCAAAGAAAGGTAATCCCTGGATATGATCCCAATGAGCATGCGTGATCAGCAGCGAGAGTTTGATCGGTTGCGAGCGGAATTCTTCCTCTAAAGCGATCCCAAGCGAGCGAATCCCGGAACCCGCATCGAGCACAATAATCTCGCCGTCGGCGCGCACCTCGACGCAAGTGGTGTTGCCACCGTAACGCAGTGTGCCAGGCCCCGGTACCGAGATGGAACCGCGCGTCCCCCAAAACTTGAGTCGTGTGGGCGATGCTGGAACGCTAGGCATGGCGCGAGAGCGCCCGACTTTGCCACGCGTTTTTGACGAAACCAAGCGTTTTTAGCCGACAATAACAGAGCACTCGGGTCGGCCAGGCTCTAAAAGAAAATTGGGATGATCAAGATCGCCAGAATATTGACGACTTTGATCATGGGATTGATCGCAGGACCGGCGGTATCCTTGTAAGGGTCGCCCACAGTATCGCCGGTTACGGCAGCGGCATGCGC
>JBKPGQ010000344.1:0-2062 GCA_046729455.1 Verrucomicrobiota bacterium | reverse complement strand
CGTCTCAGGATCGACATCTTTGTTTGCGCCATCGCCACATAGGCCGAAACGCTTGATCTCCAAACTGCGCAGCGCTTTTTGTAATGCTTCCTTAAACGTCCGTCCGATAGCCATTGCTTCGCCGACGCTTTTCATTCGCGTTGTAAGCGTCGCGTCGGCCTGGGGAAACTTTTCGAACGTAAACCGCGGCACTTTTACCACGCAGTAATCGATGGTCGGCTCGAAGCACGCAGGCGTTTCGCGGGTGATATCGTTTTTGATTTCATCGAGCGTGTAGCCGACTGCGAGTTTTGCCGCGATTTTCGCAATCGGAAATCCCGTTGCCTTCGACGCCAGCGCGCTCGAACGCGAGACGCGCGGATTCATTTCAATTACAACCATCCGGCCGTTGTCGGGATGCACCGCGAACTGAATATTTGATCCGCCGGTCTCCACGCCGATCTCGCGAATGACAGCGAACGCAGCGTCGCGCATCATCTGGTATTCCTTATCGGTGAGCGTCTGCGCGGGAGCCACGGTGATGGAGTCGCCGGTATGCACGCCCATCGGATCGAAATTCTCGATGGAACAAACAACCACGCAGTTGTCCATCCGGTCGCGCATCACTTCCATCTCGAATTCCTTCCAGCCAACCAGTGATTCCTCGATCAAAACTTCGTGAACGGGCGAGAGATCGAGACCGCGTGCTACGATCGCATCGAGTTCCTCGCGATTGTACGCGATGCCGCCACCGGTCCCGCCCAGAGTGAACGCCGGCCGAATAATTAGGGGGAACGCCCCGATCTCACCAATGATCCGATCGATATCTCCGAGGGAACGCGCCACGCCCGAACGCGGCACGTCCAGCCCGATGCGCAACATGGCTTCCTTGAATAATTGGCGATCTTCACCTTTCGCGATGGCTTGGGCGTTTGCGCCGATCAGTTTCACCCGGTGCCGCGCCAGCGCGCCGTTGCGGTTCAATTCCATCGCAGCGTTAAGCGCTGTTTGCCCGCCCAAAGTTGGCAAAATAGCGTCAGGTTCTTCGCGTTCCATGATTGCCTCGATCACTTCGGGTGTGATCGGCTCGATATAAGTGCGATCCGCAAATTCTGGATCGGTCATGATGGTGGCCGGGTTGGAATTCACCAGCACAACCTCGTAGCCCTCTTCCCGGAGTGCCTTGCACGCTTGCACGCCGGAATAATCAAATTCGCAACCTTGTCCGATCACGATTGGACCGGAACCGATCAGCAGGATTTTGTTGAGTTCGTTATTTCGCGGCATCTGCGCCAGCCGGGACGGTAAACGAAATAACGCGATCGTCACGCGAGAATCGCAGCTGGGCGCCAGCAGTCCGGCTTCATTACGCCACCTGCGCCATGCGTTGCCGGTCGAGCCAGACTTTGCAGATGCTTTTGATGCGCGTGAGGATGTAATAGACAGTCTGGCTGCGGATACGCACCAACTCCGTTCCGACGATGCGCGTCACGAAATCGCTCGGAAGCTCGAGAATTTCCTGCGGTGTAGAGCCTTCGAGTCCTTTGCAAAGAATCGCCGTCATGGAGCGGGTAAGGGTTTGCACTTCCGGACCGAGTGTCATGCGAATGTGTGCTCGACCGTTTTCATCCACGTGCAGGTAAACGCCCACCGTGTCTGTGCATTCCTCGTCTTTCCGCACATCGACGAGTTCGAACTTCTCGCCTTCGCGCGGCTCCTGTTTCTTCGCGTTGTCCGCATAGGACACGAGCGTCTCGCGCCGCTCATCTTCTGGCAGCGACTCGAAGAGATTGATGATCTTGCTTAGCTTGGTCGGATACATGGAATGTGGACCATCGTTAATCTATCACGCCTTTGGCTTTGCTGACCAAGGCGTTTATGGCTAATTGCATCATGAAGACTCCGATTAAAGTCGCTGTGACCGGCGCAGCCGGACAGATTGGTTATGCACTTCTGTTCCGCATCGCATCCGGAGAGACGTTCGGGCCGGACCAGCCGCTCATTCTGCATTTGATTGAGATTCCGGATGCGCTCGGCGCACTCGATGGCGTCGTGATGGAATTGCACGATTGCGCCTTTCCGC
>JBKPGQ010000343.1:0-3400 GCA_046729455.1 Verrucomicrobiota bacterium | reverse complement strand
AGTTCGCGCTTACGCCAGATAACGTAAATGACCGGATAGATTAGCAGCTCGAGGATTCCCGACGTAACGATTCCGCCGATCATGGGCGTGGCGATGCGTTTCATGACATCCGCGCCGGCTTGCATGGCTGGCGACCACATGATTGGCAGAAGGCCGAACAAGATCGCGCAGACGGTCATGATCTTCGGCCGAATACGTTGGACCGCGCCCTCCATCACAGCGTCGTGCAAATCGCGCATCGTGTTCATTCGCCGCTCGGCTTTGAACTTGTCCCAGGCATGATCGAGGTAGAGGAGCATGACGACCCCGGTCTCGGCGTCTAAGCCGGCGAGTGCGATGAGCCCGACCCATACCGCCACGCTCATGTTGTAGCCGAGCAACCAGAGGAGCCAGAACGCGCCGACTAACGAAAAAGGAACGGCGAGGAGCACAATCCCGGTTCTCACCACAGAGCGCGTGTTGATGTAGATGAGAACAAAGATGATCAGGAGCGTGAACGGAATGACGATCTTGAGGCGTTCCTTCGCCGCTTCCAAATATTGGAATTGGCCGGCCCACTCGATGTAGTAACCAGGTGGATACTTGATCCGCTGGGCGAGTACCTGCGATGCCTTGCGCACATAGCCGTCAATGTCGCTGGTTGTTACGTCCACAAAAACAAAACCGACCAGTTTGCCGTTCTCGCTGCGGATTGAGGGCGGCCCCGTTTTGTAATGGATATCAGCCAACATCGAGATGGGAACCTGCGCGCCAGTCGGCGTGGGAACGAGAACCCGTTTGAGCGCGTCGAGGTCTTCGCGAAAGTCGCGCGCGTAACGCGTGTTGACCGGATAACGCTCGCGGCCTTCCACGGTGGTGGTGATGTTCTTGCCGCCGATGGCTGATTCGATGATGTCGTTTACATCGCCAACTTTCAGTCCGTAGCGTGCAGCCGCTTCGCGATTCACAGTAAAATCCAGGAAATAGCCGCCGACCGTCCGCTCGGCAAACACGCTGCGCGTATCCGGGAGCTCAGCCAGTTCTTTTTCGATCTGCACCGCGAGCTTCTGGATTTCCCCAAGATCGGGCCCGAAAACTTTTACGCCCAGCACGCTGCGAAATCCGGTCGTAAGCATTTCTGTGCGCGTCTGGATCGGCATCCAGAAAATGTTCGCCATGCCTGGGGTTTTCATGTTGGCGTTAACTTCCGCGAGCAGCTTGTCCCATGTCATCCCACGCCGCCATTGATCCGAAGGCTTGAGCGCGACGACGGTCTCAAACATCGACAACGGCGCAGGATCAGTCGGCGTGTCCGCCTGACCGGCTTTACCGAACACCGTCACTGCCTCCGGGATTTTTTTTAATTGTCGATCCTGTATTTGCAGAATTTTTGTTGCCTCCGTGATCGACATTCCCGGCACGGCGGTCGGCATGTACAGCAATGTGCCTTCATTGAGCGGCGGCATGAATTCGCTGCCGAGTCTCTTGTACGGAAAAATTGTGATCAGAAGAACGACAAGCGCAGCTATGAGAGTGAACCAGCGATAGCGCAGAATGAAGTCAACAAACGGCTGATATGCCCGGATCAGAAATCGGTTTACCGGATTTTTCTCTTCTGGTGTGATTTTCCCGCGGATGAGCAGTGTCATCAGCACCGGCACAAGCGTCACACCGAGAAACGACGCGAAGAACATCGAGAACGTTTTTGTGAAGGCGAGCGGCCGGAAGAGTCGGCCTTCCTGCGCGGTCAGCGAGAAGACAGGCACGAAGCTCACGGTGATCACAAGGAGCGCAAAAAAGAGCGAGCGACCGACGCTTTTTGCAGCGACGATGATCACTCCCGCGCGCTCGCCCGTGTTTGGCTCGCGCTTGTGTTTTTCTCGGAAATCCTCAAGCGCTTTGTGCGCGTTCTCGATCATGATGATAGCCGAATCAACCATCGCGCCGATGGCGATGGCGATGCCGCCTAACGACATGATGTTGCTCGTCACGTGCATCCACCACATTGGGATGAATGAAAGAATGATCGCGATCGGCAGCGTGATGATCGCCACTAGCGCAGAGCGGACGTGCCAGAGAAAAACCACGCAGACGAGCGCGACGATGATGCTCTCTTCAATGAGCTTTTCGCGCAGCGTGGCGATGGCGCGCTTGATCAAATCGCTCCGATCGTACGTCGGGACGATCCGAACCCCTTCCGGTAGCGACGGTTTGATTTCCTCGATCTTCTTTTTGACACCCTCGATGACGTTGAGTGCGTTCTCGCCGTAGCGCATGACAACGATGCCGCCGACCGTTTCACCTCTGCCATCGAGCTCAGCGACGCCGCGCCGAATGTCGGCGCCGAGATGGACGTTGCCGACATTTTTCAGATAAACCGGCGTACCGGTTTCGACTTTGAGAACGATGTTCTCAATGTCCTCGATCTTTTTGATGTAGCCGCGCCCGCGAATGTAATACTCGGTGGTCGCCACCTCGAAAATTTTCCCGCCAACGTCGGCATTGCTCATCTTGATCGCGCTGACGACCTCGCTGAGCGGAATGTTGTAAGCGACCAGTGCGTTTGGATCGAGATCTACCTGGTATTGCTTGACGAACCCGCCGACCGGTGCGACTTCCGCGACGCCTTTCACTGAGGAGAGCGCATAGCGCAGATTCCAATCCTGAATGGAACGCAGCTGTGCGAGATCGTGCTTCCCCGTATCGTCAACCAGCGCGTATTCGTAAACCCAGCCTACACCCGTGGCATCCGGACCGATGACCGGATTTACACCTTCCGGCAGCGAGCCGCGCACCGAGTTGAGATATTCAATGACGCGTGAGCGCGCCCAGTAGATGTCGGTCCCGTCCTGAAAGATAACGTAGATAAACGATTTCCCGAACATCGATTCGCCACGGACAAACTTTACTTTGGGCGCGGCGATGAAGACGGTGGAAATGGGATAGGTGATCTGATCTTCGACGAGATCAGGCGAGCGTCCTTCCCACTCCGTATAAACGATCACCTGCACGTCGCTCAGGTCTGGAATGGCATCGAGCGGCGTATGCACCAGGCCGTAGAATCCCGCCGCGACAGCGAAGATCGTGAAGACGAAAACGAGGAATTTGTTTCGAGCGCTGACCTCGATAATCCGCTCGGTGAACGTCTCGCGCTTTGGAATCGCGGCCGTTTCTTCTGTCGAAATCGGTTCCGCTTCGGTCATGGGTTTGTTCCAGGCGCGGGGGTCTCTTCAAACTCCTTCAGCGCGCCCTGCACTTTTGACTCGGCGTCAATCAAGAAGTTTGCGCTCGCGACGACACGTTCGTTTTCCTGCAAACCGCTTTGCACCTCGTAGATGTCGCCGTATTTCGTGCCAAGCTGAACGATGCGCGGCTCAAGTTTCCCGTCGCCCTTGTCAACGAAGACGACGCTGCGCATGCC
>JBKPGQ010000342.1:0-10930 GCA_046729455.1 Verrucomicrobiota bacterium | reverse complement strand
GAAGTCTCTTTCCTCGAGTTGCGATTGAGGACGGCCGCCTCTACAATTTCTCCTTCCCGAGGAGTCTTAGCTCAATTGGTTAGAGCGCCGCCCTGTCACGGCGGAGGTTGCGGGTTCGAGCCCCGTAGACTCCGGATCGTTTCCTTTCGTTTATCGCGGGGCGGTCGGCCATGGAGACTTGGTCCTTCCCCGCATTAAAGCGGCGTCAACTGACCACCGCCCGGCGCCGACGATCAGCAGAAAGAGCAGGCCAAGCCACATGGAGAAATCCGTACGCGCCTCGTGCATCATGCTCCAGAAACCATATCGCGGGAGCTTCATCAGCGAGAATCGCCAGAAACCGTGACCCAGAAGCACGGGAATTTTAGTCGAAACAATCGCGACACTAATGTCGATCAGCAGCACGATGGCCGCGAGCCGGGTTAGTAATCCAATGATCAACAGGACTCCGCAAACTACTTCGCATCCAGCGACAAACGCGCCCATCACTTCCGGAGCCGGAATGCCTATTTTGGCGAAGCGTCCAGCGGCAAGATCTTCCGGAAAGAGAAATTTCTGAATTCCTTCGGACAGAAAGACGCTACCAACCATAATTCGCACAAGGACGGTGGCTGCAGGCGCATCGGTAATAAAAAGTTCGCGCATGAACCTTTACACCTTCGGCGTAAACTGGGCGAGTTCGTAAATGCCCAATCGCTTCTCGATTCCGGCCACCTTATCCACCACTTTTTCAAATCCGTCTTCGCCGAAAAGCTCGTCTTCTTTTTTCTCAAAATCTTCGCCGAGCGCGTCGAACTCGTGCGGTGAAACGATTTTGCGAAACGCGGGAAAGAGAACGGTGTCTTCCCGCGCCTCATGAGGATTGTACATGCGGATGAACTGCTGCATCAAGGTGATGAGCTGGCCTCGCTCCGATTCATTCTTTAGCGATTGCAAGTTTGCGAAGCGCATGGTCACATCGGTGACCTGCCGGCCCGCCTGATGCTGCGTGCGCAGCACTTTGACCAGATCAACCAGCAGATTGGCCTTTTCGAAACGCGGGAAGAGAAAATCTTCCTCGAGTTTTTCGTGATAATCCTCAACGAAGCTGCGAATGATTTGTGCGGCGTCAGCCAAAGCGTGAGGCGGAAAATCCTGCTTTGCATCGATACGCCGCAACACTTCGCCATAAATCAAAAGCACACGCTTCAAAACGCCATGCTCGCGCATCAAATCTTCAGGCGGCCCAACCTCGGCTTCTTTTTCCTCATCTTTCTTTTCCTCGGCGCCGCGCAACAGCTCAGAGCTCGCCAGCATGGCTCCCGTAAAAATGATGCCACTCCTGAGAAAAGCTCTGCGACTAGAAGGTAGTTCGGCTTGATTTTCCATTTCCTTTACCTCCTTGGAGCAATGAGGTAATCGGATTTCCCCGTCGCGATGCGTGCTCTTGTATTCAGAGCTTCGGAAATACTCTCCAGAATTCATCGCCGCATGATGTGAATCGACAAGATACGGCTTTGATGACGGGCGAGCAGATAATCAACGAAGTCCCCGATGATCGAGTTTGGCTTATTGCCGAGTTTTGTCACAACCCGGCAGATCAGTGTGCTGCTGCGCGCATGCCATTCCAGATTGATCGCGCCGTGCGCGGTCTCACTATGGATTTTGGCCCAGCCGTGGGGCCGCCCGGGCCGCTGATGTTCAGTGGGACTCAGGTCAAACCGCTCGAGCTGAGAATCAGTCATGATCTTTTCCCGCAGCGATCCACGCCCGGTCGTGATGACTTGGATCACTGTCTGCATCGAACTAGCTTCAGCAGGAAATCATCTCTTTTGCAATGTTTGTTTGGAACGAAAGGGCCTAAGCCTGGTCTTCAAGAAGCGAGCGGTACATCACGTAAACGTCGATATAATCCTTTTCAGGATGTCGAAACGCACCGGGTAAAGTGCCGACAATTTTGAAACCGAGATCTTGCCAAAGATGAACGGCAGATTCGTTGGTTGATACGACGAAATTAAATTGCATCGCGCGAAAGCCCAGTCGGCGCGCCTCGGTCAAACAATGCTCAGCCATCGCGCGACCAATTCCCTGACCACGTGCATCTGGCGCGACCATGAACGCTGCGTTCGCAACGTGCGAACCGCCGCCAGCCTGGTTAGGCCGCAAAATATAAGTACCAACAACGCGCGCCGCTGGCTGTAAACTTGACGGCTTTAAGCCGTCAAGTTTGGCCACATATGTATGCGTGCCGAGTCGAAACCAATACTCCAACGCATCTTCGCGCGAGATCGCGGGATCAAACGCGTAGGTGTCCCCAGGCGCGACAACGTCGTGAAAAATATTCCAGATCGCATCGCGATCTGCACCAGTCGCTTCACAAATTTTCATCTTTCTCGCTCTTGCTCCAACGAGGGCTTGTGACAAAGCGCGAGCCACGCACCGAGAGCAGCAAGTTTCTGCTCTGCGCGCCAGGGGCCGTCCGTGGATCGACCAAAATTTTGTATCGTTCGCCGTACATCATCACTCGATTTTTTCAGTTCCGCCGCCGCAGTGGCATAGGCATCACACTCGAGGAGAATAGCCGTACAAATGTCGTGGGCGCACAAGGCGTCTTCGACAACAGATCGAAATAACTGGCCCTCGAGCGCGTGTGCACGAATGTGCGGATTCGCGATTGTTGCAGGATCACGCTGGCTTCCAACCACCAGGGAGGCGCGCGTGATCGAGTAACCTTTCGGCCGATAGTCTGAGAGAAGTTTTGTGACCGATTGTTTTGTTACGCGATGTACGATATCCGTGCGCCGGTTTGTCTTCTTTGCGTGCGTTTCAAGTTGTCCAAAGGTGGCGTGGTACGGCTGGCGCGTCTCGGGAACTCGTGGATCGGACAAATCGATCACCCGGTTATCGCGCAACGCAGGCGAATCAACTGGACCCGAAAGCAACACAACAGCTGCCCAGCCCGATTTTACACGAAAGCCCAGGGCTGCGGTTTCGGCGTTCACCTGCTTTGAAACGTAACAGGAATCGTCGCCGCCCATTCCTGACCGGGAGCAGATTTCCACTGGCGAAGCGTGCTGAGTGCAGATTGATCAAGGACATTGTTTCCGGTCGATTGGACAACCTGGACATTGGTCACGTTTCCCTTGGCATTGAAACTTAGCCGGAAGCGGCCTGACCACGCTACGCCCGGACGAGAACGTACCTCAGAAGGAAACGCCGGCGCAGGCGCATAAACCAATCGCGGCTTAGGCGTCGGGCGAGGCACGGGTGTAGGCGTAACAGGAGCTTGCGCAATCTCCGGCCATCGCGGTTTGGCGTCCGAGGCAATTTGACCTAGCAACAAGTCCACAGCATTCGACGGTCGAGCCGTCGCCTTTTCACCGGCTGATATCACAACACCGACAACTTCTCCATTCTCGCTTACAATGGGCGAGCCGATCGAATTTGAAGAAATTGGGCCTGTGATTTCCAGTCGATCAGAGCGCTGTGTTGAGATGGTCACATCTCTAGGGGCTCCGTCAGTTTTGGCCAGCGCGCTCCCCACCACTCCGATCCGCCTATCAGTTTCGAGGTTTGGATTCCTGTTCAACCTCACAAATGGCACATATTTCACATCGGCTTGAAGAACAGCCAAGTCGAGCGTTTTGGAAGCTGTGAGCACCCCGCTCACATCATAAATTCTGCCGTCAGCCATTTTCGCCACAGCGTTGATTCCTCCTTCGATTGCATGCGCGGTCGTAATGAATCTGCCATCGCCTGAAATAAAAAAAGCAGTCTCGGTCCGCAGCAACTTGCCAGACGAATCAAACACCGTGATCCAAAAGACTGCCGGCTGGACGCTGTTCTCCAGCCGCGACAAATCGAGCGTTGGCCGCTCCCCGGCTCCTGCCTGTGCCGCCTGAATTGGCGACGACGATGGACTCGGAGATTGGACTGCACTTGAAACCACAGACGGTGAAGGCGACTGCGCCGCTGGTGATTCACCTACAATTTGATCCGTCGATTTTCGGCCGCATCCGGCCGTCGCGAAAATCGCCAGACAAAGCGAGCATCTAATGGTAAGCCGGAACGGTCTCATCGGTGGCTACGCCCAGACAGTGTGAAATACAGAGCATAGTCCAATCAAGTCGACAAAATCGAGCGTGATGAAAATGGAGCTTCCGGCAATCCTGCCCCGTTAGATTCGAGAAGCGCGCGATATTTAATGCCCCTTAAAGTACTGAATTGCTCGCTCGTGTTTTTGAGCTGCGGCCTTCGTCTTGAAGGTTCCCAGATTTCGGCGTTTTCCAGTTTTCGGATTTTTCTTTCGTGAGTACAACCGATATTCGCCGGACTTGAGTTTCCTGATCATGCTGTCTTGATACCAAAACTCACGACATGAGCGTTGGTGAGGCATTTGGACGCGCTCGGGCTACGCTGAAGTAGCAAAGCGCAGCCAGAGCGGTGAGAATCCCCAAATCCAGCGCCAGATGCGTCGGGAAACTCCAGTTCTGGCTCGCGTGACCGAAACACCCGCAAGTGATATCGAGTCCGCGAGCTTTTGCAGCAATCGTGGCGACGAGGAACACCACAACGAGCACAGTCAAAATCGACAATGCGCCGCGATAGAAGAGGCGAAAAATCAGGGCGAGGCCGCAAAAAATTTCCAACCACGGCAGATAGAACGCGAGGCCCACTCCGATCGTCCACGGCAGAATTTTGTAATGATCGATGTCGTGAGCGAGCTGGACCGGATCGAGTGCTTTAAGCACGCCGGCGTAAATAAAAATTGCGGCGATGATAAGATCGACAATCCGCCAGACGAAATTGCCAAGTGAAAAGGGCATCTTCTGGAACCACAGCTAACGTTCAACGCCCAACGTTTCACACGTTCTGAATTGGGCGTTCGGCGTTGAGCGTTGAGCGTTGAGCGTTTTGTTCATCTGCTTTTCTTAAGCCAGGCTTCCCAGCCGCCCTCGAGCACGAATACATCAGGAAGCTGCGCTTCCTTGCGCAGCCGTTCGGCCACTTCCCGGGCGAGATCGCAACTTTGCGCGCTGCAATAAACAACGACTTTTTGACCCGGCGACCACGCAGCTAAAAACTGCGGCAGCAATTCATTCCAGCGATCTTCGTTCAACGAAATCGCACTAGGCACGTGATCACGGGCGAACTCGTCATCCGGGCGAGCGTCGATCCAGATGACACTGTCACCCCACTCACGCGCCCGATCGACGCTCACCATTTCCGAAGGCGGAATTGGTGATTGCCAGGAGATCTTGTCGCGAAAATAAATCGCTTGCCCTACGCCGGGAGGAAGCGCGAACGCTGCAAGAATGAGCGCCTGGCGTGCTAGTGAGAATTTCAATGTGTTTGACTACCTGGCGCAGGCGGACGAGCCGGGGCAGTCGGAGCAACCGGAGGTTTCTGACCAGCCGGAGCAACCGGCGCACCCGGAGCAGTCGTGATGCGGGCGGTGGCGTAAAATGTCTTTGGCGAATTCTCGGATTGGATCGTCAAGGTCGAAGCGATGAGACGACTTGTTTCGTTGGGTTGGACGTCAACTTTGAACTGTCCTTCGCCCGTTTCCGCGACTTTGGTCTGAAAATCCGGACTCGATGAAGTGACCTTGATATGTTTCACGCTAAAATCCTTCCCGGCGTGGACCGTGATCGACTTCGGGTCCGGTTTTTCGCCTTGTTTCCAAAACACAAAAGTCGGACTGATCTCTAATTCCTGTGGGATAAGAGCCTTGAGAGTCAGGACCGTTTTCTGATTCGCGGCCTCATCGGTTTCTACCGTCACGGTTTTGATCTGAGTGCCTGTGCGATCGCCAATGTTAAACGTGGCCGTGATCTCACCTTTTTCGCCGGGCCCAACCTGATCCTTTTGCGATTGCGCGGCCGTGCAACCGCATGAGGCGTGGACCGACTTAAAATGAACCGGCGTCTTGCCGACGTTCTGATATTTGAAATGACCGATCGCCTGCTTGTCACCACGCGCCGGGTGCAGTTCAACGGAAGTTTGCTCCCATTTCAATTCGGCGCGCGCAGTCAGGCAAAAAATGAATGATAATGTAAGAGTGAGAATGTGGGTTTTCATTTTTTTGAATAGAAGCGCGTAATATAATCAGAGACGGCTTCGCGCCAAGTGCGAGGTGATACCCCCGTCAGCATCGTGTATTTCGCGGTGGAAAGCACGGAATAAACAGGGCGGCGGGCAACCCAGTTGGCCATGTCCCGTAATTTCCGCGCGCCAATCGTCTTTGCTTTGAGAGACAAGCCGGCATCATGGCAGCAATCCACCGCCCATTGGGCGTATTCCTGCCAGCTGCATTGCCCCGCGTTCGCGAAATGCAAAATCCCTCCCGGAGCATCACTGCCAAAGAACCGAGGGAGCATCTCTGCGATATCCAAGGTGTATGTAGGCGTTGAAAATTTGTCCGCAACGGCATCGACTTCGTGATTTTCCTGGGCCTGCTGGACCATTGCGTCGATAAAGCTAGGGCGATCCGGCCCAAAAACCCAGGAGACGCGCACAACGAGATTCTGATTTTGTACGGCAAGCACGTTCTTTTCTCCGGACAGCTTTGATTCACCGTAAATGCTGATCGGACTAGCTTCATCTTCTTCCGTGTACGGTTCGCGTTTTTCGCCATCGAACACGTAATCGGTGCTGAAGTGAATCAGTCTGGCGTTTTTCTCGTCGCAAATCTCTGCGACAACAAGTGGCGCCTCTGCGTTGATGAGAAATGCCCGATCCGGTTGCGTTTCGCAAAGATCGACCTTCGTGAACCCCGCTGCGTTGATGAGGACGTCAAAACTAGTGCTCCGCAGTTTCTCGCGGATGGCACCGAAATCCGAAAGATCGAGTTGCGCGTGATTAAAGCCAGTGACGTCGAACTCGTCGCGATATTTGCGCAAGAGTGCTGCGCCAAGTCGGCCGCCGACGCCCAGAATTACAATTTTCATGCTTGTTGATGTAGGAACAGCTATGCGCCGATGCCTCCGGCATCGAGAGTCACAAGTTTAGGGAACGATCAGTATCTCCCGGTCCGTCCCAGCAATGGTTGCCACCATGACGGGTTCTCGATGTACCATTGGATCGTTTCATCGAGGCCTTCCTTGAAATTGTGGCGCGGTTTCCAGTTCAACTCGCGCTGCGCGAACGAGGAGTCAATCGCGTACCGGCGGTCATGACCGAGTCTGTCGGTCACAAATGAAATCAGGCTGTGCGGCTTGCCCAGTTTATCGAGAATCATTTTTACAAGATCGATGTTCGCCATTTCTCCGTCGCCGCCGAAATTATAAATCTGGCCAGGTGTCCCCTCGAAAAGCGCGGCGACGATGGCAGCGCAATGATCCGTGACATGAATCCAATCGCGTACATTCAGGCCGTCGCCATAAACCGGCAGCAGCTCGTCGCGGAGCGCCTTGATGATCATGAGGGGAACCAGTTTCTCGGGAAACTGATATGGTCCGTAGTTGTTCGAACAACGGGTCACCAGTACTTCCTGGCCGTAGGTCTTGTGACAGGCAAGCGCGAGCAGATCGGCGCCAGCTTTGCTGGCCGAATAGGGCGAACTCGGATCGAGCGGCGATTGTTCGGTGAATTTACCGGTAGCCCCAAGCGAGCCATAGACTTCATCGGTCGAGACCTGGATGAATCGCTGGACGCCGTGCCGCCGAGCACAATCCAGTAGCACGCTCGTGCCGATGACGTTTGTGTGAATGAAATTGAGTGGATCGTTGATGCTGCGATCCACGTGCGATTCAGCCGCGAAATTGATGACCGCATAGAATTGATGCTCGGTCATGAGCGCGTCCATTTGATCGGCATTCGCGATATCGGCTTTGAAAAACTCGTAGCGTTCGCCATGTTCTTCGACCACGCCATCGAGATTGGCGAGGTTGCCCGCGTAAGTGAGCACATCCACGTTGCTCACATACGCGGGCTTGTAATGTTGCAAAATATACCGAATAAAGTTGCTCCCGATGAATCCACAGCCACCGGTTACAAGGATGCGCATGGCAGCGCGTACTAGCAGCGGCGAAGGCGACGCGCCAGCAGAATATTCTCCCGCGATCGCGGGAATTCGCGATTACACGGAAGCATGGAAAGCCCGCTTGGCAGAGACTGGTTGGGCTCCCTGGTTGATTCTAGGGTTGGCAGTGTTCCTGCGTTTTTTTCTGCTGGGCATCAAGCCGCCGCATTTCGATGAAGGCATCAATGGCTGGTTTGTGGATCAGATCATGCACAACGGGTTTTACAGATACGATCCGACGAATTATCACGGGCCGCTACACTTCTACGTCCTACTACTGTCGGAAAGTTTGCTCGGCCGGAATCTCTGGGCACTACGCCTGCCTGTCGTTTTAGTGAGCATTGGCTGCGTCTGGCTGGCATTGAAGTTCGAGCCACTGGTCGGACGAAACGTCAGCCGAATAGCAGCGTTGGCCATGGCGGTTTCCCCCGGATTTGTTTTCTACGGGCGATACGCGATCCACGAAGTGTGGCTGCAATTCTTCTCGACGATGTTCATCCTGGGACTGCTCGGACTTTGGAAATTGGGCAGAGTGAATTATCTCTGGTATGCAGGGATGGGACTGGCCGGGATGATTCTTACCAAGGAAACCTACGCGATTCATCTCGCCTGCGCGGTGATTGCCATTCCGGTTCTGATGGTTTCCTGTGCGCTAAGCCGCGTCCCCGACTCCAAGCCAGCGAAGCAAACGTGGAGATACATCGATCTTGCGATGGTTCTCGGTGTGGGCGCAGCTGCGATCGTCGTTTTCTATTCCGGGTTTTTTCTTAACTGGAATGGCGTTAAAGGTCTGGTTCAAGCGTTCAAGGCCTGGACCGAGACGGGCGCCGCCGGTCACGGCCATGAAAAACCGTGGGATTATTGGTTGAAATTGATGGGGCCATCGTTGGAAGGCGGCCGCGCCGATTTTCTTGGCTACGAACTGCCAATGCTAGCCGGATTAATTCTTTGCGTGTTTTGTCAAAAGTTTAAGATTCTCAGTCTCCGCTATCTGGCGATCTACGGGGTGGGAACCTTCTTTGCCTATAGCTACGTCAAATACAAAACGCCCTGGTGCATTATCAGTTTTGCGTGGCCGTTCCTTTTTATCTTTGGCGCGGCGGTTCTGCTGGTTCGTCCAAAACATTTGCAGATCGCGTATCGCGCCATAGGCGTCCTTTTGTGTATTTCGCTCGGCTCATGCATTTGGCTAAACTACTTTCGCTGCAGCTCGCCCGATGAGCCTTACGCGTACGTCCAGACATACAATGACATCTTTAAACTAACCAAACCGCTTCTTACATTGGCAAAACGGAATCCGGCCTACTATCACCTGACTGGCCACCTCATTCGCACCAGCACTTATCCGCTTCCATGGATCCTGGGAGACTTCGATCGAGTCGGCTACTACGAAGGAGGAAACATGCCAGCGAATGTCGACGGTGATTTTCTCCTCGTGCAGCAAGACAAAATCAAACAGGTCGAATCGAAGTTGAAGGGAACGTATTACACCGACACGGTTACCGTTCGTAACTATCAAGATCCGTCGAAGCTTTACTTCAAGGCCGCGGTCTTCAAAGAATTTTTTCCGGGCAAAGCACCGGACTTTGTCGGGAAAGGACCGGGCTAGACAACGCTCATTTCGATGAAGTGGCTTTCGGCGGGTCTAACCTTGCTCAATTTATCGGTTGTTTGTGGCCTCCTTGTGGGAATGGTTGGCCATGGTTTAAATGCCTTGAGCGCGGCTCTCGCGCTGATATGCGGTGTCGCCTTTGCCGTGGCTGCCTGGCTCGGAACTTCTGACCCTTGTAAAACAAGCGGTCCCGAGGCGACGCCTTCCAAGGCTCCCAGGCGCTATGGAAAAGTCTGGTTCTGGTTGGTGGCGGCATTTTTCGCCTTGTTTGCCGTGCGATCGTTTTGCTGGCTGCTCTATATCGACGGCGGCGACTGGAAAATTCAGTCCCCCAACAACCTGGGCGACCTGTCGCTCCACATCACCTTGATCAGGACTTTCGCAAACGGCGTCCCGCTTTGGCCGGACAACCCGATCTACGCCTTTAGCAAATTAAGGTATCCGGCTGGGATCGATTTGTTCAACGCTTTGCTTTGCCTCGTTCACGTCGATCTAATGCGGGGACTGGTTTGGACGGGATTGCTCGGTTCGCTCGCAACGTTCTACGCCTTTTTCCGATGGGGGGGTACCTTCGGTGTGGCAGGTTTTCTGTTTAACGGTGGAATAGCTGGCTTCCAATTTTTGGAGACGCTGAAGTTTTTGGATTATCAGGGCGGCAACAAAATCGCCTGGAAAAGCATTCCGCTTTCGATGTTCGTGACTCAGCGCGGATGGCTTTATGCAATCCCGGCGGCGCTGGTTTTGCTGTGGCACTGGCGGGAGAAATACTTTCGCGAGACTCCAATAGCCGGGTGCGATGACCCCGGCCCGCCCGCCGCCGTCACCGCCAGCGGCTACAACGCTCCCAACCCGGTCAACGTCCGCGGCAACAGCAAGGGCCCTCTGCCCTTCTGGGTCGAACTTTCCCTTTACGCATCGATGCCCCTTTTTCATGTGCATACCTTTATTGCTCTGACGATCGTGCTGCTTATTGCGCTGCTCTTCGAGCGGGTAGCGTGGCCCAAAATTTTAAGTGACGCGCCGATAAGGAGACACGCAGTCAGGCTGCTCAGTGCTGCTTTAATTCCCGCGACCTTTTTCGTTTGGCTCGTTACCGACCAGTTCCGCGCAAAATCGCTGGTGAAATGGCACCCAGGCTGGGTGCAAGATTCCGCGGACTTTGGCGCTCCCTTCTTTCGACTGGGTGGCGCTGCGAATTTCGGATCAGCTACGGCCTTCGGCTCACTATTGCAAAAGACATGGAACGGCGTAATCGCACCGTTTTTTCAGTTCTGGCTAACGAACTTTGGCCTATGGGTCTTGCTTGCCCTGGTTTT
>JBKPGQ010000341.1:0-2726 GCA_046729455.1 Verrucomicrobiota bacterium | reverse complement strand
CGAACAAAAAAGCGGTGGATCAAACCGATGATGAAAACCGTTCCGATCTTTTTCGAGTGCACCTGTTACGCAGGCGCGGTTTGATCGAACGTGATTATCTGACTCCGAAAACTTCGGGTTGATTCGTATTCATATTCTGGGCAGTGCAGCCGGCGGCGGCCTGCCGCAATGGAACTGTGCCTGTGCGAACTGTGCAGCTGCGCGTACCGGAAAGATTACGCCACAAACGCAATCAAGCATCGCCATCAGCAGCGACTCCGAAGGTTTTCACCGCTGGTTTCTGATCAACGCGTCGCCTGATTTGAACCGGCAAATCGAAAGTATGCCGCGGTTGCAGCCGCGCCGTGATTCGCCACGCAACACTCCAGTTGCAGGTGTTCTTTTGACGAATGCCGACATCGATCATGCTCTGGGTTTATTGCTTCTGCGGGAACAAGAGATGCCGCTGGTCGTTTACGCAGCCGACGAAACGCGAGCCGCACTCGCCTGGCTCGATGAGATCCTTGCGAGGTTCCGCGGAATCGAATGGCGCAAGACAAGCCCCGAATTTCAAACGCTGAGTGGCACCGTCGCTTTTCGAGCGATTAAACTCCCCAGGAGCATCGCCTTTCAATTTCGGGACGATTCGTCGGGAGCAACTGCGCTTTTCGCGCCCAGTGTCGGTGAACTAACCGATGAATTGCGGAATACAGTTCACAAGTCGGATGTTGTTTTGTTCGATGGCACATTTTGGAGCGATGGCGAACTGGCCGCTATTCGGCCGGGCCCCCGCAGCGCGCGACAGATGAACCATCTGCCCATCAGCGACGGCAGCCTCGATTTCTTGCACCAATCGCCGGCGCGCCGGAAGATTTATACCCACATCAACAATACAAACCCGATTCTTATGCCCAGCTCCCGGGAACGCGCTCAGGTAAAGCAGTCTGGAATCGAGATCGCGCGCGACGGATTGGAAATCCTCATATGACTACCGGACTCTTGGATCGCGAAACTTTTCTCGAGAATCTGCGCGCGATCGGTGCGCGCGCTTATCACGACAAACATCCGTTCCACGTGGCAATGAACGAAGGCCGGCTTCCGCCGGAGGCGTTGCGCGGCTGGGTGGCCAATCGCTTCTATTATCAGCAAAACATTCCCGTTAAAGACGCCGCGATCCTTTCCAACTGTCCGTTGCGCGAGGTACGCAGGGTATGGATTCATCGGGTTCTCGATCACGATGGCACTGGCGAAAATGAAGGCGGCATTGAGGCGTGGCTGCGCCTTGGCGAGGCATGCGGGCTATCGCGCGACGAGCTGCTGCAGGATCGACTTCTGCAACCTGGAGTTCGTTTCGCGGTGGAAGCGTATGTGAATTTCGCTCGTACTCGGCCGTGGCCGATCGCAATCGCATCGTCGCTCACGGAACTTTTCGCAGCCAATCTGATGGCAATGCGCCTCGCGGCTTTCGAAAAATATTATTCCTGGATCGATTCGCGCGGCCTTGATTACTTCCGACGCAGAGTGACGCAGGCAGGACGCGACTCCGATGAAGCGCTCGCAATTACGCTGGACCATTGCAACACGCCGGAGCTGCAGCGTGAGGCTGTGCGCGCCCTTGAGTTTAAATGCAATGTGCTCTGGTCCATGCTCGATGCGATCCATCACGCGTACGGTTCCTCTTAAATGCGAACTTCCACGATCGCTGGCTCTGCCCAGCCGAGACTCGCCCGAGGAGTACGGTTCCAAACCGACTCCAAGACCGGGAACGGCGTCCTGCTTTTTCCGGAAGGCGTCCTCGAATTAAACGAAACCGCTCAGGAAATTCTTACCCGCTGCGATGGAAGAACGGTGAGCGAGATCATTCAGGCGTTGGCTGAAGAGTACGAAGTCGATCCTCAAATGCTTGCCGCCGATGTGCGGGAAACTCTTTCCGATTTGCAACGACGTAAGTTAATCGACCTCACATGATCGCTCCGCGTCCATATGCATTGCTGGCCGAGATCACATACCGGTGCCCGTTGCATTGCCCGTACTGTTCGAATCCGACGAGCGTACGAGACGATGGCGAATTGACCACCGACGAGTGGACGCGGGTAATTCGCGAAGCCGCTGCGCTAGGAGTATTGCAAATTGGTTTTTCCGGAGGCGAACCACTCGTCAGGCGCGATCTTCCCGAACTGGTTCGCACCGCGCGTGAGGCAGATCTTTACACCAACCTCATCACCAGCGGCGTCGGCTTGGACGACGATCGTGTCGGTGCGTTGGGCGATGCGGGATTGGACTCAGTCCAGCTAAGTTTTCAATCGGACAGTACGGATCTTGCTGATGAAATCGCCGGCACTCGCGCACATCAGTGCAAGTTGGACGCTGCGGCAAAAATCCGCGCAGCCGGAATTCCGCTGAGTCTCAATTTTGTCATTCACCGGCGCAACATCGATCGCCTGCCACAAATGATTGAGCTCGCCGAATCGCTGTCAGCCAAGAGAGTTGAGCTCGCCAACGTCCAGTTTTACGGGTGGGCATTTCTCAATCGCGCGGCGTTGCTCCCCACACGTGAGCAAGTTGTTCGTGCACGAGAAATCGCGACGGCAGCCAAAGCGCGGCTGGTCGGCAAGGTCGACATCTTTTACGTGCTGCCAGACTACTATGAAACCCGGCCCAAACCCTGCCTTGCCGGCTGGGGGCAACGTTATCTCACCGTCAACCCAATTGGCGACGTGCTTCCCTGCCCCACCGCTTCGTCGGCC
>JBKPGQ010000340.1:0-5799 GCA_046729455.1 Verrucomicrobiota bacterium | reverse complement strand
CGGCTGCATTCCACCCCGGTAAAAGAGCATCGCCATCGCGATCAAACTGAAGGCGATCACGATGAGGATGACGCCGCGCCAATTAAAATTGGGTTCGCTCCCCCGGTTTCTGTTCTCCCGTTGAGAGTTGCGATCGAATTGAGCCATAAGCAAAAACGGATTTGCCGCAGTAAAAAGGTTACCATGAACAAATTGGCAATGCAAAATAGGGAAGCCGGCGTGTGCCCGTGATATTAATCATTTGGTTATTAGTCATTACTTCGAGCTTGGTCGTTCGGATTTTGTCACCCGTTCCACCTGTATATTCGTGACCGCGCATTGCGTCGTTCGCCCGTTTCGGGTAAAATTCGCACCCGGGCTATCAACATGACAGAGCTTGTCTCATCAGTCGCAGATAGGATCGACCGCGCGGTGCAGCGGGTGACCCCGTTTGCGTATCGAGTGCGTCGGACTGGGCGTCGCTGGGTGCGTCGAGCGTTGCGCAAGCCTCGGAGTGTGTCGGAGGGGCCAAATCTGCTGCCCGTGTTGATCCAGGTACTCGCGAGCTTCACCAAAGCGGATGGCGTGTTGCTCGAGGAAGAGATTGACTCAAGCCTCGGTTTTCTACGGTACGATTACCCAGAGGCGGTTTACTCGGAACTGCGACAATTATTCCGGCAAGCGCTTTACGAGCAGCAAGATCTCGCTGCCATGGCGCAAAAGCTCGGCGCGCAGCTGAGCGCGGATCGTAAGATCATGCTTGGAGTTCAGCTTTACGACCTGATCTCGCAAGCCGGTTTAAAGCAGGAACAAGTCGTTGCGTTCTACTCGTTCATGTCGCAGATGGGCATGGCTGCGCAGGCGATCGACATCGTTTATCAACTCAATGCGTCGGAAGATTCCGATCCGTCGATCTATCAGCACGGCGCGTCGCCGCTGGAGTCGCTCTCCTTCGGCCCGGACGGGAAAGCCGATGTGACGCTTAAGAATCTGAACGAGACCGATCGCTTGATGGCTTTTCGCTATCATGAACTGATTTTGCTGAAAAATTATAGTGACCAAAACGTGTCCGTGCGTGGCAGACCGTTGGTGCGTGGCGGTTTCTGCCGGATTTATCCAGGCCAGCGCATTCTCGTGGGCGATCAAGTGCTCAGCTATCAGGAGCTGGCGCAATATTTCAACGCAAAGAAGAACGTTTCGCTTCCACAGATTTTCATTCGCGTAAACAGAGACTCGGACGAAGTTGGATTGGAACGCTCGCGAACACGTGAAAGCGCGCTTCGGGTCACTTTCGGATTAAAGGTTCGCGTGAAAGCGCTACGTGATGTGGATGCCGACCTCAACGGCGTGAAGTTAAGAGCGGGCACACAAGTCGATGCAGCCTTGGAAGACAGAATCGTCTTCCGCAATGATACTGAGCTGGATTTCAACGATCTGCGCCGGCGGGCGCGCGCTCTTGGTGGCCGGTTCCAACTAAAGGCCTCCAAATCGGAATATCTGGTTTCGAATGACCCGAGCCGGCTGGAAGCTGACGACATTCTCCTCTCACCGGGCACGAGCGGTGACGTGCTGTTGAAGATTTTCTGCGATTACGATCGGCGGGTCGGCCAGCTCGAAGTGCTCGAAGCGGATCGTCCGATCATGGTCGGTAGCACTGTGGTGCGTACCACGGCGCCGCTCAAAGACGGAGACACCATTCGAATCGACATCGGCCAATTTCTGCGATGCAACTTTTCGGAACGAATCATCGAGGAAGAGCGCAATATCATTCGCACTCTTGAGGCAAACGAAATCACGCACCGTTTTGGCAAGGGCGAGATTGGTTTGGAGGGAATCTCCTTTAGCATCGCGCGTGGTGAGCTTGTTTGCGTGATGGGCGCGAGCGGCTGTGGAAAAAGCACCCTCATGAGAGTGCTGGCTGGCCAACTTCAACCCACCAGCGGGGAGGTCCTTCTCAACGGTCAGTCGCTTTATCAAAATCTCGATGCCCTGAAGCATTACGTCAGTTACATGCCTCAGCAGGACGCTTTCGACGAACATCTCACTATTGGCGAAAACCTGCTGTTTGCGGCGGCAATTCGCGCGCCGCATCTCTCCCGCCGCGATCGCAGCCGCCGTTTGGAGGCAAAATTGGTCGAACTCGGGCTCGGTGAACGGCGTGACGCGGTTGTCGGCAGCCCCGAGAAGAAAACACTGAGCGGCGGCGAGCGAAAACGTCTCAACATTGGACTCGATATGATCGGGATGTCGGACGTTTATCTGTTTGACGAACCGACGTCCGGACTTTCCTCAAAGGATTCCGAGCATGTCATGGAAATTATTCGGAGCATGGCGCACAACAAAATCGTCATCGTCACGATTCACCAGCCGAGCTCGAAACTTTTCCAGATGTTTCACAAGGCGATCCTGCTCGACAAGGGCGGGCGGTTGGTTTTTTTCGGCACGCCTTCCGACATGCTTCGTTATTTCGCCGAAGCAGAACATCAACATCAGTTCGGGGCGGAACTGGGCGCGTGCCCATCCTGCGGAACAACTCGTCCGGAATTCATCTTCGATGTGCTGGAGACGCCGCTTCGCGATCTGAGCGGCGACATTATTTACGAAGAAAACAGCCGGGGCCATCTCGTCGCGGCGCGCCGTTATTCGCCGGAATTCTGGCGCGACAAATATGAAGCATTTCGCCTGATCCAGGACGTCAAACAAGTTTCCCTGCGCAAAGAAGCGCCATCTGCGTTGCCCGCGGCGCCGGTGCAGAAAAAGCGGCTGCCATTTCGGTGGCACGATGAGTGGACACAATTTCGCACAGTGCTGCGTCGCGCTTTTGTCAGCAAACTGCGCAACCGGGCCAACCTGGTCATCACGATCGGAGTTTCCCCTGTGCTGGCGCTATTGATTGCAACTATTCTGCGCTATTCGGAAAGCGGGACATACGATTTTGCTTCCGCTTATCACATTCCGACGTTTCTGTTCCTCGGTCTGATCGTTGCGATGTTCCTCGGCCTGACCAACAGCGCCGATGACATCATCCGAGACCGCCCCGTGCTGCAGCGCGAGCGGAATGTCAACGTTCGTTTATCGTACTACGTTATCTCGAAGACGCTTACGCTTGGAGTGTTTGCCCTTATTCAGTGCGTCCTCTTTGTCCTGATCGGCAATTACGTTCTGGAAATCCGCGGAATGTTTTGGATCGATCTCGGGATCATGTTTATGACCGCCATGGGCGGCGTCGCGCTGGGGCTGCTCATCTCTTCGCTGGTGGCCGATCCGAAGACAGCAGCAAATATCGTCCCACTCGTTTTGATTCCGCAAATCATCATGGGTGGCGCGCTCATCAAATACGAGGACATGAATCGCAACCTCGGTCTGCTTTATTCCCTCTCACATTGGTTCTCCGAACATCCGAGCGCAGACAAAAACAGAAAGACGGAGAGCAAGCTGCAAGTTCCGTTTGTCTGTCAATTCATTGCCATGCGCTGGTCGTACGAAGAGATGATTGTCGCGCAGGCCAAGCTCAATCCGCTCACGCAGAGGCAGGATCGCGCACAACGCGAGATCGACCGGCTTGTGGCGCAACATCGGAAAGACCCTGAAGCAACAAAACGTTTGGATGACCTGAAGGAAACGCTCGCTCTACTCTCTGGTCTAGAGGCAAAGTCGGTCGGTGAACTGGACCACTACCTCGGGCTGGTCGATCAGGTCCTGAATGGCAAGCGGCCGTTCGATCGCGCCCTTTTCAAAAACGCGAACGGCCCCGTCACAGCCGAGCAAATCTATGTGAACCAGAAGGTGTCCGACTTAATGTCGAACGCCGAGATGGATCAGAGCGATTACCGGCGCGGAAACAAGCCGAACGTGTTCTTCGGCGCGCAGAAACGTTATTTCGGAATAAAGTTTGGTGTGTTTTTCTTCAATACGTCTGTCCTGATTCTATCCACTCTCGGATTGCTTGGGCTCTTGCATTGGATTTTGCGAAGAGAACTCGAAGTGCGAAGAACCTGAATTTCATGTGTAGGGCGGGCGCTCCGCCTGCCATCCCGCGATTTGGCAACCGATGCGGTTGCCCTACAACGCCAAGCGGCGTAACAAGAGGAATGAGCAAGCCAAAGACAAAACCAGCCCGCCTTATCGTCGCCACGAGCGAGACGGATGCCGACATGCTTTACGCGACGAAATTTTGGGCGCCAGATCCATTCATTTTTCTGGAACGCAATGGCAGACGCACGCTTGTCCTGAGCGATTTGGAAATCGATCGCGGCCGCAAGCAAGCCGACGCGGATGAATTCGTCATGTTCAGCGAGCTCGAGCGCGAAGTGCAGGGGAAATCCAAAAAGGCGCCACCCTATGAAAAAGTTCTGGCGCATTTTCTTAAAAGGCGAGGCATAAGATCAGTAGTTGTCCCTGCGAATTTTGCTCTCGGATACGCGGAGGAGCTCGCCGCAAACAAAATCCGTGTTCGCGCCACAAACGGATTTTTCTGGCCGGAGCGCGAGGCGAAATCGGAAAAAGAAGTGGAAATGATGGGGCATGCGCTGCGGATCACCGAAAGAGGACTCAAGCGGGCAATCGAAACTTTGAAAGCCTCCAAGCCGGGCTCTGGAAAACGATTGCGCTGGAACGGCAAAACGCTGACTTCCGAAGTGCTCCGCGCCGAAATTGATTCTGCAATCTTGCGCGCGGGCGGCATTCCGGCCGGTACGATTGTCGCCGGCGGCGACCAGACGTGTGATCCGCATGAACGAGGCTACGGGCCGCTTTACGCAGACTCTTTGATTATCCTCGATGTTTTTCCTCGAGATGCGAAGACCGGATATTTTGGCGACATGACCCGAACGGTTTTGCGCGGACGCGCGACCGAGGCCCAGCGAAAGCTTTGGGAGACGGTGAAAGCCGGTCAAGCGCTCGCTTTGAAGAGAATCAAGGCGGGAGTCGATGGGATGACGATTCACAAGGCGATCCAGGAATTTTTCGCCAAGCGCGGTTTTCCAACTGAGGTGCGCAGAGGCCGACGCGTCGGATTCTTCCACGGCACGGGGCATGGTCTCGGGCTGGAAATTCACGAGCATCCGCGCTTGCAGAAAGTTGTTCTAAAGGACCGACAGGTGCTGACCGTGGAGCCGGGTCTGTATTACCCAGGACTAGGCGGCGTACGGATTGAAGATGTGGCTTTGGTGACGAAGACAGGTTGCAAAATTCTGTCGCGGTTCCCGAAGCAACTTGAGATTTGAACGGAACTGTGAACACGGAAAAGCTTCGTGCGCTTGCGCTCGATCTGAACCGAACCGCTCCCCGAAGCCCGCGGGCCGCGCTCGGCAACTTCCCAGCTGTGGCCGCACGTCTAGTAGATAAATGCCGGGCAGAACTCGTCAGCCACAGCGGCGCGTATCATTACAACTGCCCGATGGACCGCAAATTCTTTGCAGCCTGTGGACTGGACGCGGAAGCATTGCGGGAATTCATCGCGAGCGGGGCAAACGACGCGGAAGCGGCAGCTTGGATGAGCCAAAACGCTGCGACCCCGCAAAGGAAAATCACGGAGTGGAGCCGCTCTGGCGGTTGCTTGATTTGGAAGATTGGCTGCACGTACGGGCGGCCAACCGCAGGCAGAGCCAGGCGGATTATGCAGCAATAGGCCTGGCCTCGGTGCACTACACCGGCTGGACATCGCGGCGCAAAATGTCGCTATTTCTAAATGAACGAAGCGTCCGATTGCGCGTCTAATTTGTTCCAGCCAGTAAAGTGACAACTGACTTCGATGCATTAAATTAGGTTCGGTATGTTTTATCCATACGGTTTCGGTCTTGGACCTGGTTGGCTGCTTTA
>JBKPGQ010000339.1:0-2514 GCA_046729455.1 Verrucomicrobiota bacterium | reverse complement strand
GACTAGGACTCTTATGCAACTTGAAGGAATTGATCACGTAGCTGTTGGCGTACGTGACATCGAGCGATCCGTGAAATGGTACACCGAGGTTCTCGGATTCGAGCGGCTTCATGAAGGCATGTGGGATGGTGTCCCGACTTTTATTGGCAAGGGAAATACTGGAGTTGCTCTGTTCCCCGCGAATCCGGATGCAAGACCGACATCGTCGAGTCACCGCGAACTTCGAATGCTTCACCTCGCCTTTCGCGCAAACCGGGACAATTTTCTCGCTGCGCAGCGCGAACTAAAAAAGCGCGGAATCGAATTCGAGTTCCAGGACCACGAAATTTCGCACTCAATCTATTTTCGCGATCCCGACGGGCACCAGCTGGAGATCACAACATATGAACTCGAAGGGCGAACGTAGAAAATACGCCTTATAGACGTACTTCCGTCTGATTCTCATTGGGCCGCTACCCGCTTTCACAAATGAGCGGTAGGTCACTCTCAACGAAGCTCCAGATCGCCCTTGTCGCCCAAGCACTTTTTGCCCTCGTGCTTATTTTTTACGTCTCCCAAACGCTGCTCCGTCACCTACAGTTCGGCGTGGCACAGCCCATCGCAGATTACTTTGTTCAGCTAGTCGCAATCATTGTTCCTCCAGCGATGTTGCTCCTTTCATTCCTCGCGTTGCGCAGTCCGCGGCGCGCCATTCAGGCGTCCGTAATTGCTCAGTTGCTTGTCTGTCTAGCTGCCGCGAGATTCCTGGTGCCAGAGCTCCTACGCGTGGCTCGCGGTGAGGACGCCGGTTGGGCCGGACGCCTCTTCATCGTAGGTTCTGCCCCCGTTGTGCTGGTGTCCCTCACTTTTGCGGCCGTCTTTTACCACCAGCTAGCCGCCACCTGTGATACCCGCAACGTCTAACCAGGCGATGCAGCCAACGACTCTATTGCGCCATGCTTTGGATGTCGATGTTGCAGGGCAAGCGCTCAGCTTGCCGGCAACCGATGCGGTTGCTCTACAATGCCAGAGCCATGGGAGAGCTTGGTCTCGTTAGGCCACGCGGCCGCAGCAGTTCTTATATTTCTTTCCGCTTCCGCAGGGACACGGATCGTTGCGGCCAACCTTTGGTATTGAGCGCCGAACGGGTAGATCGATCGATACCTCGCCAACGCCATCGCCGTCTCCAGCAACTCCCGCCATTGCGCCAACGGGCTGACGCATGCGCGCGTCGGCGCTTGCAGTAGGCGCGGTCGGTGCGTGTTCGCGCATCAGGAACTGAGGTAACGTCGCCAGGAAATTCTCGAACGCCTGCAAGTTCGAGGTGCTGCGGAACAAATTGTTCAGCACTTCGTTCTTAATGTTCGCCATCAGGTCGACAAACATGTCGTAGGCCTCGGTCTTGTACTCGATCAGCGGATCTTTTTGGGCGTAGCCGCGCAGATAGACGCCCTCGCGCAATGCGTCCATGGCGTAGAGATGCTCCTGCCAAAGGCGATCGATCGCGTTTAGAATAATGTAGCGCTCCAGGCTTTTGACGGCGGTCGGCTCTTCGTGGCTCGATTTCCGCTCGTACGCGTCCTTGATCTTCTCGATCAGAAACTGCGCGTTTTCGTCAACTGCGCGTGTCTCGAACTGCGCTTTTTCTTTGGTCAACCCGAGCGGGAAAGTGGTGTTCACCCAATGGACGAGACCCGTGTAGTTCGGTTCATCGACATCCAGATATTCCTTCACCTTCGCGGGAACGGCTTCGTCGATTACTTCGAAGATCAGCTTACGCGGTTCCTCGGAATCGATGACTTCGTTGCGATACGTGTAAACGACCTCGCGCTGCATGTTCATCACGTCGTCGAAGTCGAGCGTGCGTTTCCGAATGAGATAGTTCCGCTGCTCGACGCGTTTCTGCGCGGTCTCAACCGATTTGTTCAGCCATCGATGCTCCAGTTCCTGGCCTTCCTCGAGCCCGAATCGCTCCATGATTTTCGTCATACGATCGGCCGCTCCGAAATTGCGCATCAGGTCGTCTTCGAAACTGACGTAAAACCGCGATGCGCCCGGGTCACCCTGACGTGCGCAACGTCCGCGTAACTGCCGATCGATTCTGCGCGCTTCGTGGCGCTCGGTCCCAATCACCATCAAACCGCCAAGCTCCGTTACCCCAGGACCAAGCTTAATGTCGGTGCCGCGCCCGGCCATGTTCGTTGATATCGTGACCGTGCCTGGTTGACCGGCCCGGGCCACGATCTCGGCTTCCTGCATGTGAAATTTCGCGTTCAAAACGTTGTGCGGGATTTTCTCGCGCTTAAGCATTCGGCTGAGTAACTCGGAGGCTTCTACGCTTACGGAGCCGACCAGGACCGGTTGAGTTTTCGCGTGAGCTTCTCTGATCTCCTTGATGACCGCGTTGTATTTTTCGCGACGCGTTTTGTAGATGCGATCGTTGTTATCCGTGCGTCGCACCGGTCGATTGGTCGGAATCATGTTCACGTCCAGTTTGTAAATGTCGTGAAACTCTGCGGCTTCGGTCTCGGCCGT
>JBKPGQ010000338.1:0-1707 GCA_046729455.1 Verrucomicrobiota bacterium | reverse complement strand
GAAGGCAACGAAAAGCTGATTGGAGAAATTTTTGATGTGCAGGTCCAACGCTCCAACGGATTCAGCTTGTACGGGGCGCCGCTCCTGAAAGATCGCGGCACTTTTTAAGTTGCATCCGCCGAATGGCGAGTTGAAAATTCGCCGCCGCCGGACGAACCCGCCGTGGCGCACTTTCCGGTGATTTACCATCTCTCTTTACAAGCTGCCGGAATCATCGCGGGCGCGTTTCTCGTTTTGATCAGTCTGCCTGGTTTACTAAGACCGAAACTCGCCAGCGCTGCACAAAAGTTCCCACGGTCTCACGTCGCCGGAGTATTCCTGCTAACCATTTGTCTTGTCTGGACGTTCTGGCTGCTCGCCACCATCCAGATGGGCGAATTCTCCTCATTCCGGCGTCCCCTGCTCTTTGCGTTGCCGATCGGCTATGGGCTCGTGCTGCGTTTCGTCGGAGAGTTCCTCGCGGTACGCGCTCTTGGAATTCTTTGTTTGCTCGCCGCTGAGCCACTGCTCGACGCCGCTTTCCTGCGCTACGAGACTAGCCGTTTACTGGTAACGGTACTCGCTTATTTGCTCATCCTCGCCGGCTTGTTCTGGGTGGCTATTCCTTATCTGCTGCGCGATCAAATTAATTGGAGCACACGAAGCGTCTTTCGTTGGCGCTGTTTGCACGTTATTGCGCTGATTTACGGCTGCGTGATTCTCACATTCGCGTTTACCCATTACTAAAGCTATAGCGGCGGTCTGCGACCGCCGACAACGTGGAGAAGCTGCGTCACCATTGGTTTCAGCGCTCATAGAGCGCCGCTACAGTAGATAGTCATGAACCGCATTTTAGTAATTCGCGGCGGCGCGATCGGCGATTTCATTCTTACTTTGCCGGCGCTTAAGGCGCTCCGGGAGGCCTATCTTAATGCGCACATTGAAATTCTTGGCTACAAGCACATTGCCGCGCTTGCGGAAAATCGGTTCTACGCGCAAGCAGTTCGCTCAATCGAATACGGGCCACTCTCGAGTTTCTTCGCGAGAAATTCGGAACTGTCAGCAGAGTTGACGGGCTATTTCGCGAGCTTCGATTTGATCATCAGCTATCTGTATGATCCGGATCGGATCTTTGAAGCCAACCTCCACCGGTGTGGCGTTGAAAATCTGCTTTGCGGGCCCGCCAAGATCGCCGAAAACCGCGGCCATGCCGCGAGGCAATTAGCGCGGCCGATCGAAGAATTGGGGATTAGAGTTGCCGATCTCACTGAAGAAATTTTTCTCTCCGAAAGAGATCGTCAGTTCGCCCACGAGTTTCTGCGGAATTTATCGCGACCGATTGTCGCTATTCATCCTGGCAGTGGCAGCAAGGAAAAGAACTGGCCGCTGGAAAAATGGATCGAGTTGGTGTCAAGCAAAAGCGGTTTATCAAGGGCCAACGGTGTGCGGGTTTCTCTGGTTGTTGTCTCGGGCGAGGCAGATAAGGCGCAGGTCGCGCAATTGGAGCATGCTTGGAAAGACCGCGATGTTCGTTTCGCAAAAGATCTGCCACTACCCCATCTGGCCGCAGTCCTCGAACACACGATCTTTGTGGGCCACGATAGCGGAATTTCGCATCTCGCCGCTGCTGCAGGTGCAAACTGCATCTTGCTCTTCGGTCCGACCGATCCCAGCGTTTGGGCGCCCAGGAACGAAAATGTGCAAGCTCTTAGAGCACAAAGCGGGAAC
>JBKPGQ010000337.1:0-6880 GCA_046729455.1 Verrucomicrobiota bacterium | reverse complement strand
GTGCGTGCGGGCGATGCCGTTAACCGCGTCGTAGATTGAGACGTGAAGAATAGCAAGACTCCGGGAGGCAATCGGTGGCGGCGTATGGCCGGCGCGGATCGCGTCGAGTGCGGCGTTGTTCCAGTCCGTGACTACATCTCCACGGGCCACGGTGCCGATGAGAAATGCCGTTAAAGCAGAGCATGAAAAAAGTGTGGAGGCTTTCATAAGAGTGAATGGTTGCCCAATAAAAGTTTGCTTGCGGTGGCCGCGCTTAGATGGCGGCATCGCGGTGCACTTCCAGGTGCGCCGCGATGCAGTCGCGCCCGTGTAGGTTTCACCTAACGTCGTATAACCCGATCTAGTGAGTGGGTGAATGTGAACGAGAGATTGAATAAGCCGGTTCCGTTGACGCCGATCCGGTATTCTGTGTTTTGTCCCTTAACGTTCTGATAAATGCCCGTACCGCCAATGGTGGCACGCATGTCACGGTGGTCCATTCCCACCAAGCCATGCTCAATACCTTCTGTTGCGATGGCGGTGGTGTCATCGGGAAGGTAAAATTCCTGAATGGTGAAGACCTCGGGACGCTGTTCTGAAGCATTGCGCGTGAACGTTCCACGGCATGTCCACTCCCCAATCGGATTCGGCGGGGCTACTTGAGGATTCCCTGCAAGCGTGCCCCCCGGATAGATGTATCCTGTCACGATAAAGGTGGTGCCGGGGTTGGGCCCCGGGGGGCCACTGAAATAGATCGTGTTAGCGTCTATGAAGACATCGAATTGGAGGTTTTGCGTGCCCTGAGCATTCGCTGGGCTGATCGAAAGCGTCGCAATTGCGATGCCAATGACTGCCCAGAGAGTCGAAAGACTCCACACGCACTTTTGCATGACTGCTCGCATTTTTGTTTTGTTATTCTTCATGATTAATTTCCTTTTGTTGTTTTAGCCTTTTTTGAATCCCCGTTTTGGGGAGTCACTTCTGGCCGTCCTCTGGTGTACTGTCCGAAATCTCACGCGGGGTTACGTGGAAAGTTTTGGGATCGTTGAATCGGGAACCGCGGATCGCGGGTCGCGCGAATGTCACCGATTGCGGAGCGGTCACCGCGGAGACCCACCCTGCTGGTTTCGGCTGCTAGCCGAAACGAACTTTTGTCACATGGAATCCGGATCTGCGATTTACGCTGGTCCGTGTAACACCTAACCTGAGTTCGGCGCGTTACATCACAAATGCGACTTGCATTTCAAAGACTGGGCGATCGCGAAGCGCAATCGCCAACACGCGAGCCGCCCATTCGACTTCGCTCAGGGCAAGCGCGCGCTCCCGAGATACTCAATCGCCCTGCCTATTTGCTTAGTTCTTTCGGCGCGAGGGAGGCGACGATTTTTTCGAAACGCGGATCGCCGCGGAGTGGATCCCAATCGGGTAGCAGCTTTAGCCGGCCGTAACTGATGGTGACATGAAACGGTAGCCGGGCCGCGATAGCCAGCTGTTCGCAGGCGAGGTCTTTCTCCCCGACCCACGCAGCGATCAGCGCGAAATATGCGATCATGTGCGTGCCGTTGAAGGCATCTTTCTCCACTGGCATTAGCTCAATCGCGCGCCGGCCTTCGCGCAGCGCGTCCTCTTTTCGTCCGAGGCCGGCGTCGATTACACCAAGGACGCAAAGTGCCGGACCATAATTTGGCTCGGCTTGCACGACCTTCTCCTGCTGTATACGAGCGGCGGCGAAGGCAGAGCGCGCTTTGGCTTCCTCCTTCGACATCCGGGCAACGAGGCCCTCGCCGAAAGTGCGGTTGAATTGAAGAGCACCATCGCCAAAACCATTCTCTCCCAGCGCAACCAGAGCATTGGCAGCTGCAGCAGCATCACGCTCGGCGAGCGCACAGATGAACCAACCATCCGCCACACTGCAACCGCCATACCTCACACTCTGGACCGCCGCGGGATTTTTTTTCCGGATGGAATCGATCGTTTGATGCAAAGGCCGCGTGTCAGCTTTCCAATCCAATTCGAGCAAAGCGCGGTCTAGTTTTATTCCCGCGTCATCCGGCTCGATTGCCAGTGCGCGATCCCACACGGTGGCCGACTCGGCATAGCGCCGCAGACACTGGTAGTAGCCCGCTGTGTTCCACAGGATATCGAGTTTGCGCGGATCCAGCTCGAGCGCGCGCTCGAAATAGGGCAATGCCTCCTCAAATTTTCCTTGGCGACGCGTGATGTTGCCGATCGACTCGAAGATACGGGGATCATTAGGTAGCGTCCTGCGGGCAACTTCCAGTTCAGCGAGGGCGTCGTCGTAATCGAGATGTCCATGATAAAGATTCCACGCACGTGCGAGGTGTGCTTCTCCGGAATCCGGCTGCAAACGAAAGGCGGCCTTGAGAGCAACTTCGGCCAATGCAAGTCGCTCCGCGGTATGATCAATCCCAAAGAAATAGAGGTCATCGTGCACGTTGGCGAGAAGGCAGTAGGCTTCGAAGAAGGATGGATCGCGCGCCACCGCTTGATTGAGCAGGTCAATCGTTCGCAGCAGATCCTGCCGGCTGGGGCTTACCGCATAGATAGTCTTGGCGCGACTATAGAGATCGAATGCTGTGACATCCGCCGTGGGCGCGCGCTCGATTGCCGTTTTTTCCCTCGGAGAAAGTTTCGCCTGAAGCTGGTCGGCGACTGTCTGCGCAATTTCGCTTTGGATTGCGAACATATCGCTCAAATCGCGATCGTATTCTTCGGCCCATACGTGAGTGTCAGTGCGGGTGTCAATCAACTGCGCATTCAAATGGATTCTGGCCCCGTCCCTGCGTACGCTCCCTTCCAACACGTGGGAGACACGCAGCGCGGCCCCGATCTCCCGTGCATTCTGTTTGCCCCGATATTGCATGACGCTGGTTCGGCTGATCACTTTGAGATCGGCCACTTTTGCCAGCTTGGTCAGAATATCGTCCTGCACGCCATCGGCAAAGAACGCGTGCTCTTTATCGTCGCTTAGATTTTCAAACGGCAGCACCGCGATCGATTCCTCGGGCGCGCTGCTGGTCGTCGTCTCGATGGCGACCGGTTGCTTCGCCTCTTCCACGAGTTTCTCGAAACGCGGGTCGCCGCGCAGCGGATCCCAAAACGGCAGCAGTTTCAATTGACCATAGCTAGGGCCGCTTGGATGGCGGATGACGCTGGCAAGCTGTTCGCAGGCGAGATCTTTGTCACCAACCCACGCAGCGATCATCGCCAAATACTTGACCATGGCCGTCCCATTCATTGAATCTTTTTGCACGGGAAGAAGCTCAACCGCGCGCCGGCCTTCGCGCAGCGCTTCTTTTTTTCGCCCGAGAGCGGCGTCGATCAAACCAAGCACGCACAGCGCCGGGCCGTAATTTGGTTGAGCCTGGACGATTTTCTCCTGCTCCGCGCGCGCGGCAGTAAAAGCCGACCGCGCTTTCTCATCGTCCTTCGTCATAAGAGCAATGACGCCTTCTGCAAATGGACGATTAAAACGAACATTATCGGGAGGAAAGATGAGCTGCTCGTCAACCGCCATTAAGGCGTCTTTTGCAGCAGCGGCGTCGCGTTGAGCCAGTGCGCAGAAAAGCCAAAACTTAGCGATACTCGTCACCGCGGCAGGATTTGTGGCCCGAATTGAATCGATTGTTTGATGCAATGGTCGGGCATCGGCTTTCCAATCCAAGTCAACGTACGCGAGCCATACTTTCGCAAAGCTATTGTTAGGTTCAAAAGCCAATACACGGGCGGCCCACGGTTTTGCTTCCGCATAGCGCCGACAATGCCAGTAATTCCCAGAAACCCCCAGTACCAGCGTTTCAATATCGCGCGGGTTCAGCTCCACTGCGCGCTCCAGATTTCGCGTGGATTCTTCCCAGTGCCCTTGACGCCTCTGGATGAGACCCGTCAGCCCGAATATCCGTGCATCGTTAGGTAATGTCTGGCGGGCAACTTCCAGTTCAGCCAGAGCACCGTCGTAATCGCCGTACGCCCAGTAAAGATTCTGCGCACGCGCAAGATGCGTTTCACCAGCGTCCGGACGAAGGCGAGAGGCGGCTTGAAGGGCTGCTTCCGCTAACGCCAAGCGTGCAGATGTATGGTCGTCGCCAAAGAAATAAAGCGCATCATGAAGGTAGGCGAGCTGGCAATACGCATCGAAAAACGATGGGTCGCGCGCGACAGCCTGGGTTAGCAGATCGACCGCCTGGAGAGTATCCGCCTTGCCACTGGTTGCCGCCAGAATATTTTTGGCGCGCGCGTAGAGATCGAATGCGCTGATGTCGCTCGTCGGAGAACGTTGGATTGCGTTCTCTTCCCGCGGCGAAAGTTTAGCCTGTAACTGATCAGCAATCGTCTTCGCGATCTCACTCTGAATGGCGAACATGTCCGCCAGATCGCGGTCATACGTCTGCCCCCACAGGTGCCGGTCCGTGCGCGCATCAATCAACTGCGCGTTGATACGCACCCGATTCCCGGAGCGCTGAACGCTTCCTTCTACCACATGCGCCACACCTAATTGCCGGCCGATCTGGCGCAGGTTGCGCGCAATGCCGCTTTTGTATGGCATCACACTGGTGCGGCTAATCACTTTCAGATCGGCCACTTTCGCGAGGTCACTCAGGATCTCGTCCTGCACGCCATCGGCGAAAAAGGCGTTCTCTTGTTCCTTGCTCAGATTGCTGAACGGCAGCACTGCAATGCTTTTGTCCGGCGGCGCCGCATTCGAAGCTGCCGAACGCTCTGATTCGTTTTTCCAAATCATCACGCCTAATGGCACCGCCAAGACGAGCAACATCGCCGCCATTACCGCGATACTTGGATTGCGTCGCACCCACTTTCTGCCACGGGTGACCAGTCCGGTGCGGCGGGCGCGGATCGGCTCGTGCTTTAGCCAGCGTTCAAGATCTTCGGCGAGCGCGAGCGCGGAGGCGTACCGGCGCCTTGGATCTTTATCGAGGCACTTCAGGCAGATCGTTGCAAGGTCGCGATCGATTTTTGGACTCCAAAGCCGCGGCTGTCGCGGCTCGGTGTCCAAAACCAGCCGGACCGTTTCATAGGTCGTGCCGGCAGCAAAAGGTGGATGGCCAGTGAGCAGTTGGTAAAGCACTGCGCCGAGTCCGTAGATATCCGTGGCGCTAGTGACGCCCGCATTATTTCCCGCCGCTTGTTCCGGCGCCATATAGCTGGGCGTGCCCAAAACTTCCATCGTGCGCGTGACGCTACCCTCTGTCTCGACCAACCGTGCCAGCCCGAAATCGGTAAGATGTGGTTCGCCCTTCGCATCGAGCAGGATGTTTCCAGGTTTGATGTCGCGATGAAGAATGCCGTGTTCATGCGCGTAATGAACCGTTCGGGCGAGCTTGGCGATCAGTTCCGCTGCGTGACGGATCGGCATCGCTTCGCGCTTCGCGACGGCATCGAGTTGGCCGCCATCCACGAGTCCCATACTGAAGTAACAGGCGCCGCCGCGCTCCCCCACTTCGTAAATGGGAACAATGCATGGATGCTCGAGGCTGGCGGCAGCTTCTGCTTCCAGACGGAACCGCTTGAGGTGCGCCTTCGTGGCCCACTGACCTAAGCCGATAACTTTTAATGCAACAGTGCGGTTGAGACTTTTTTGCCGCGCCCGATAAACTACTCCCTGACCGCCTCTGCCAATTTCTTCTAGCAGCTCGTAGTCGCCGAACTCCATCTGCGTTCGAGTCGGCTCCTGCCGCTCGCCGTTCTCTTCATCAAGCGAACCGAGACCGGTTCGAAACAGACACACGCTGCAAAATCCGTGTGGCGAATCGCCAAATACCGTCGCTCCGCATTTTGCGCACACGCGCTGAACTCTGTTAGTCTGCGTAATCAATCGCGCAGCTCCTTGCCTTGTACTGATCGAAATTCTCTCGGAAGTTACGCCTGAAGCACGGAAATGAAATGGCGCAGCTCGTCTTCCACATCTCCTGGCACTGCCACAGTCTGCGCGATCTCGTCATGCAGCAACTGCCGGTAATGCTGCCGCAGCCGATGGAATGCCTGTTTCAGCGCGTTTTCCGTCATTCCAAGCTCGGCCGCTGCCTCTGCTTGTGATCGCCGGCCCGGTTCATCGGAGAGAAATTCCTTCAAGTAATCGAATAGCTTTGCATTGCCGGCGGATTGGTATTCACGCTCCAGTCGCGTCAACACTTGTTCCAACAATGTCAGCGCCCACCGCCGCTCGAAGATTCGATCGGCGCTCAAAGCGTCGGCGGGTTCCATATCGGCACGCTCACGCGCGAGCAATTCTTCCAAGGGGACTAACGCTCGGCCCTCGCCACGTTTGACTGTGAGTTCACGGCGCCGGGCCTTCGACAGAAAATTCTTTAGCGACACGAGCAGATACGAACGCAAGCGACCTTTCTCGCGGCGTACCACGTCGAGATCGCGCCGCTCCAGCAACAACGCGAAGAACCCCTGGGTCAGGTCCTGCGCTTGCTCTGGACCATAGCCCTGTCGCCGCACGAACCCGTAAAGAGGCCACCAATAAGTGCGGCAAAGTTTTTCCAGCGCCGCTTCCGCTGCGGGAGATTGGTCTTGGGCCGCGAGCACCACGCTCCAATGCGTGGTTGTGAACGCAACGGCGCCGTTCCGTGCGTCTCTACCGCCCCCAGTCAGCGACGTCACCTGATCATCAGCAGGCACACCGCAATCCAAGTAAAAAGTCGCGCCAGAATCAAGCCTCAATGAATGTGGCCAAAGCTCGGACTGAGTTGCGGACCATTTCTCCTAGTTAGTTGGATTTTGGCGCCAGCGAAGCGACGATTTTTTCGAAGCGTGGATCGGCGCGCAACGGATCCCAAAATGGCAGGAGCTTCAATTGACCATAGCTGACGGGGCTAGGGCGAGTGGCCATAATAGCAAGCTGTTCATTGGCGAG
>JBKPGQ010000336.1:0-23676 GCA_046729455.1 Verrucomicrobiota bacterium | reverse complement strand
ATTTGGCATCATCCAGGAGTCGTAGGCGCGCTCATTTTGCTGGTGAACTGTTTCATCGTCTGGTTTTTGTATCGCGTGCTTAAGCGACAAGCCGAAAGCGCACGCCGTGCAGCCCGGCGAATCGGCCGAGACACGCTACATGCATTAGCGCCAAAGGCGCAGCGTTAATCCGAGCCTGGGGCAACGCCCCAGGCTTCGTGGCCCCCAAGGACCCAGCGCTGAAAGCGCGTTTCATTATTGGCAGTGTTGAAACGCGCTTTCAGCGCATACGGTGTTACGGTTCGCCGAAGAGATCCAGATATTGTTCGAGGTAACGCGTCAGCAGAAAATTTTTCCGAACAGTCTCGCGTGCCTTGCGTCCTATCTCATCCCGCAATTCCTTATCGTTGACCAGTTCCACGATACGTTTGGCTGTATCCTCGGTTGATGAAACGAGGAAGCCATTGACGCCGTCTTCGATCTGGTAGCGAATTCCGCCGACGTTTCCACCAATCACCGGCGTGCCTTTCCACATCGCTTCGGCCACGGTGAGCCCAAAACCTTCACGTAGCGATTTTTGCAACACAACCGCTGCGCGCGTTTGCAAAGCATTTACCAGAGCTGTGTCGTCGCCACTGGTTAGAATCAGGATCCGATCGTCCCGGCAAGCGCAGAGTGAGTGGAAAATTTCTTCGCCTTCCGGATCGTCGGTCGCAAAATTGCCTAGCAATACCAGCCGGGCATCGATTTGTTTGCGGGCGAGCTTGAATGCTTCCACGACCCCTTTGGGATCTTTCCACGGATCGAAGCGCGAAACCTGGACGACGAGTGGTAGATCTGTGGGAATCTCGTAGTGCGCCAAGCGTTCGTTGATCTCCTTGTCGCTCAGTGGACGATTCTTAATCGTGAACGGATCGATCGCCGGCATGAAAACGCGCTGTGGCGGTTTCATTTCCTGCTTGTATTCAGGACAGCTTACAATCACTGCGTCGTAGCTATCGGTCCAACCCCGCAGATATTTCCAGGTTTCCGCTTCCGGCCTGGAAAGATCGAGGTGACAACGCCAGATCCACGGACGTTTCTTTTCGTAATGCTCGATCAACGGAAGCGGCTGCGGGTCATGCACGATGACGAAGTCGTGATCGAGAAAGTTGCGGATGCTGTTCTCGTAAATCACTTGTTCGAAAATCTCTTTTTTGATGCTGGAGAGATCAATTTTTCCGCCTTGAAGAGCGTTGTGCATTTTCTTCGTGATCGAGAAGAAATCGGCTGTGCCCTGGATGACGCGCCATTCGGTGCGGAGGCCAAGGCTGTTCATAAGCAGGGTGAGCGAGGAGAGCATCTCCGCCACGCCGCCGCCGTAGTAGGTGGAATTGAAATTCGCGACGTGCAGGCCTTTCAATTTGGCCGCCTTCTGGCGAACGCGCTCAACGGTCTCGCGCCCAACGAGCTGCTCGTAATCTTCGATCTGTATGAGGCGATAATGAGCCATTTGTGAATGATTCGTTTATGAGCGCGGACACGCTCGCAGGAAGCGCGAGCAGCGATTTAGTTTTGCGTCACATTGTAATGAAGGCGCCGAGAATAGACGATAAACTGCGGCTGCAGGCGGACTTCGGGCAAACCGACGCGATCTGCGTCGAGGTACTCAAAAATCCGGCCACCGAGGAGGGTATTCTGCTGAAGGTAATGGCGCGCGGCCCATTCGAACAAGGCCAGCAAGTCTGGATAGTCGATCGCGATGGATCGAAGGTCGGCGCCACAGTTGATAACGTTCTTGAGCAAACCATCGACAGCGAAGTAACGCTCTCGACTGTTCTTCCGGCCTAGATTCAGGGAGGGGCGGTTTCCAATCCGCCCTTTTTGGCACGGCGAACTAGAGATCGCCGCTCCTTGTGTTTGATGCTTGCTTTCGCCACGCCTTTTTACTGTGATTACGGTGTGAGCGCCGCTCCTGACGAGGTGACTTCACTGAGCGCGACTGGTTCGGTGCCTGCCGGCGCGGGGGTGTTTGCCACCACACATTGGAGCGTGGTGCTGGAGGCACAAGGTGAATCGCCAGCCGCACAGGAGGCGCTCGAAAATCTTTGCCGCACTTACTGGCGCCCTATTTATGGCTTCATCAGGCGGCAGGGCATTAGACCAGAAGAGGCGAAGGATCTCACCCAGGGGTTTTTCGCGCTGCTTTTAGAGCGCAAAGATTTCCAATCTGTGCGACAGGAAAAGGGGCGCTTGCGCTCTTTTCTTCTGGCTTCGCTCAAGCATTTCATGGCGAACGAGCGCCGTGATGCCGCGACGATCAAACGTGGTGGCGGCCGAACGGTGATTCCTTTGGACTGGATCGAATCGCAAGACTCTGGCGAGTTCGATCGCAGTGACACGCTGAGCGCCGATCTGCTTTATGATCGCCGCTGGGCATTCACTGTTCTCGACCGGGTTTTTGCACGCTTGCGCGAGGAATCTCAGGGATCAGCTAACGCATCGCTGCTGGAGCGGTTGAACACATTGCTGTCTGACGAACCGGATCGACCGTCGCAAGCGGAAATCGCGCGCGAGTTCGGCATGACCGAGAACGCGGTTAAACAGGCCTTTCATCGACTGCGACAGCGTTACCGACAGCTGTTGCGTGAGGAGGTCGCGCACACGGTGGCAACACCTGCCGAGATTGAAGAAGAACTGCGCCACCTCATCGGCGCGTTGCGCTCGTAACCTGTTGGGAATTTCCGTGCATTATTTGAGTGAAAGGAATGGGGGCGCGATGAGAATCACAACCGCCAGATTTTGTCGCAGATGCGGAGCAGCCATTCCGCCAGATTCCCCGCAACAATCCTGCGGCGCCTGTCTGCTGGAGACGGGTCTCGGCCTAGCCGAGCCCGAAGGTGAAATAAATGTGGATCTCGCGCCCTCGTCGATGTTGATGGATTTCGGCGATTACGAATTGCTCGAGCAAATTGGCCGGGGCGGACAAGGCGTAGTATTTCGAGCCCGCCAGAAAAGTCTCAATCGCATCGTCGCGCTCAAAGTCATCGGGTTAGGCCATTGGGCCACCGAAGCACACCTCAAACGTTTCCGTCTCGAGGCCGAAGCGGCTGCCAGTCTCGAGCATCCCGGCATCGTTCCAATCCACGAAGTCGGCGAACGCGATGGCTCATGCTATTTCAGCATGAAGTTCGTCGAAGGCGGCCAGTTGGACGAAGTGTTCAGACGCGCGCCGATGTCGATCCGGCAGGCGGCTGAACTGATCTGGAAAGTGGCTCGCACCGTTCATTACGCGCACGAGCACGGCATTCTCCATCGGGACATTAAACCGGGAAACATCCTACTCGATGAGAAAGGCGAACCGCATCTGACCGATTTTGGCCTTGCTCGATTGGTCGAGTCCGAGAGCACCGTCACGCGCACGATGGAAGTTTTGGGTACACCCAGTTACATGGCGCCGGAACAAGCAGTGGGAAACAACGCGGCAGTGAGCAGCGCCACAGATGTCTATGGACTGGGCGCAGTATTTTACCAATTGTTGACAGGTCAGCCGCCTTTTGCCGGTGGAACAACCTACGAGACAATCAAGCTACTCTTGGACACCGAGCCGCGGCAACCGCGTCTCTTAAATCCGAAAATAGATCGCGATCTCAGCACGATCTGTCTGAAATGCCTCGAGAAAGATCCGAAGCGCCGATACTCTTCCGCTCTCGCGCTGGCCGAAGATTTGGAGCGTTGGCTGAAGCACGAACCGATTCAGGCGCGGCACACGGGAGTTTTCGCGCGAGGGAAAAAATGGGTGCGGCGCAATCCAACCAGCGCGCTGCTTGCGGCATCTCTGGTCGCATTGATTGCAGCGGTTGGATGGAACGTGTGGAAGAGCGAACTAATCCACCGTCGGGTAACAACTGGGATCGCTGTTCTCCCGTTTGAAAATTTAAGCGAGGAGAAAGTAAACACCGCCTTCGCCGATGGCGTGCAAGACGATATTTTGACCAAGCTTGCGAAAATTGCCGAACTGAAAGTCATCAGCCGGACCAGCGTGATGGAGTACCGCGGCAAAAGGAATGTGCGCCAGATCGGTAACGAGCTACGGGTATCTCATGTTCTGGAGGGCAGCGTTCGGAGGGCCGGCGCCCGGCTTCATGTGAATGCGCAGTTGATCGACACGCGCACCGACACCCACGTTTGGGCTGAGCAATACGACCGGGTGTTGGATGATTTGTTCGCAATCCAAAGCGAGATCGCGCAAAAGGTCGCAGACCAACTCCACGCCAAAATCTCAGCGGTCGAGAAACTCGCCATTGAGCGCAAGCCTACCGCCGATCTTACCGCGTTCGAGCTCTATTCCCGCGCCAATGATATTCTTTTGGCGAGGACCGGCAAGATAGCTGATTTCGTGCAGGCAATCGATCTGCTGAACCAAGCCGTCGTGCGCGACCCGTCGTTTCTCCAAGCGTATTGCCAGCTCGCCTTCGCTCATGACGCGCTTTATTTCAATCGATTCGACCAAACGCCGGCGCGGTTGACCATGGCGAAGGACGCGATCGATTCCGCTTTTCGTCTGAAACCGGATTCGGGTGAAGCGCACCTCGCACGAGCGCTGCATCTTTATCAAGGCTACCGCGATGACGACGGCGCTCTCGCTGAACTGGAACTTGCCCGCCAGACCTTGCCCAACCATGCGCGGGTATTTCAACTGATAGGTTACATCCAGAGGCGTCAAGGACGCCTGGAAGACTCCACGCGAAACCTGGAGCGGGCAGCTGAGCTCGACCCGCGCGACATTGAAACGCTGCACACAGTTGCAGCCAATTACTATCGGTTTCGGCGGTATGATGAAGCAAAAGCCTCGTTGACCCGTGCACTGGCTGCCGAACCCAACAACGCGGTGATGAAAATAGAACTTGCGAACTGGGAGCTGCACGTGAACGCCGATCCCCGGCCATTGCATCAGACAATCGAGTCAATTCGGGCGACACATCCCGCTGCTGCAACATCGAGGGTCAATATGAACTGGCTTATTTGCGCACTGGCCGAACGCGACGCCGTCGCCGGAACAGACGCTTTGAGCAGGCTGGACGATACAGAGATTGAGCTCGGCAATCCGGTCCTTTTAAATCGTGCATTTGTAGAAGGTCTTATCGCGCGCATGACAAATGACGAGCACAAGGCGCGGTTGGCTTTTACCGCTGCGCGGGCGGAACAGGAGAAAATCGTCCAAGCTCAACCAGATTTCGGTCCCGCGTGGTGCGTGCTGGGTTTGATCGACGCCGGGTTGGGCCGGAAAGAGGAAGCCCTACGCGAAGGCCGGCATGCGGTTGATCTTCTTCCCATGGAAAAAGATGCGTTCGTTGGCAGGTTCCTGCTGAATTATTTGGCCGTAATTGCAGCTTGGGTTGGAGAAAGCGATCTGGCCTGCGAACAGCTTGCCATCATCGTCCGTCCACCTAACTCCCTTACTTATGGCGCTCTAAAACTGCTGCCGTTCTGGGATCCGTTGCGCGGCGAGCCGTGCTTCGAAAAAATCGTCGCCTCCCTCGCGCCGAAGGAGAAGTGACACTAATTACACTAATTCATCACCAACTTCAGAATCCGACTTCTGGCCATCAATTCGTGGGGCTTGGTGAAATTCGTGTCTAAAATCGCCGCATCCCTCGCACCGAAATAATCCGACCACGGATTGCGCGGATATCACAGCCAACGCAGATCAAAACTCACACAGAGAGGATTGACGGGGGCGTGACCGAAAGCCCGTTCAGCTGCCCACGCCTTCCAATTCCACCTGACGCATTGTCTCACGGCCGCCGAAACGCTTCTGCGCGTCCAGAATTTCCAATCCGGCCAGCCTGCCTTCACTGTCGTAATCGGCGGCGATGCCTTCGGCCAAATGTTTCGTGGTGACCGTTGTATCACGGAAGGTGATGCTCAAAGCGTCCACTTCTGGGTCATAACTGATCTTCATACTTGAATCAAAAATAGTAGGTATAAGCGGTGATCACAAATATTTCTCCACCTTCCTCTACGAACACCGGACGAACCTGTTTCGTTGTGTAGAATCTGCCGTTCCAATCCTTGCCATACGCAAAGTCTTTTCGGCAATGGAGTCGTCCAAGTTCCGCCACTTCCCATCAGCTGGTACGAATAGTCTCTTCAATTTCGGCGACGCTGAAACCGCGCGTCTTCGCGTAGCTCAAAGCGTGTTTGGAGAGATGAATCGGCTTCACTAGATCAATCAAAGACGGGAAATGCTGGACGCAATCGAAAGAAGTTCGTTTCGGCTGGCGGCCGAAATCAACAGGCCGGCAGCCTGCGCTCCCTAATCAGTTACATCTGCGTGATCCGCGGTTCGCGAGTGTTCTCCATTTCGGCGTAACCCCGCGCTGATTTCCGTTCTGTACATCCGTAAGCGGCCAGACATGACTTCTCACAACGAGGAATCAAAGAGGACCGAAACCAAACAAAACCAAAGGAAAACCAAAATATGAAAAGACTAATGAAGAAAACAATCGGCATCCTAACCTCCGCGAGTTGGCTGGCGAGCCTGCTCGGTTTGGCAATGACGATCGCAATCTCCGGCACCGCGCGTGCCGATTGCGGCCTGCAGACGCTACGCGGCTCGTATGTATTCAACCCGCATGGGTTCAACATCGTCAATGGCGCCGCCCTACCGATCGCCGTCTTTGAAGGCATAGATTTCAATGGAGACGGAACACTAACCGTTCCCTTCGCCACCGTGAGCATAAATGGCCTTATACTCCATTTCCCTCCTGGCGGAACGGGCACGTACACGCTCAACCAAAACTGTCAAGGCACCCTCACATTTGCTGGAGGGCCGATAAACTTTGACATTTTCGTCCGAGCCAGCGGGAAGCAAATCGAAATGATTAGGACCGATGATAACACCGTCTTGAACGGCACGGCAGAGAAAGCGTTGGGGTCGCCGCGGTAAACAGACCAAACAATTGGAGAAAATTAAAATATGAGAACAACCAGGTCACTAGCAGCAATCTTCGTGATTGCGGTCTTCGCCAGCCTGGCGGTGGCAAGCGACCAGGTACCCTTCAGGGGATTCCTGGCGGCAGTCGAAACTGACGTAGTGCAAGGTGGGACCTTGATCGTAGATGGGAGCGGGGCGGGAAATGCCACGCAACTCGGCCAATTTGCCGCGACCTTCCACGTTGAGGTCGACCTCACCACCCTCATCGGGGTCGGGACGATTACCTTCACCGCGGCCAATGGAGACAGTCTTTCGGCTAGCTTCATCGGCCACGCGACACCTACGCCTGATCCAAATATCTTCATGCTTGAGGAGGTCATGACTATCGCGGACGGGACGGGGCGGTTCGCCGGCGCGACAGGAAGTTTCACGTTGGAACGAGTGATAAATCTGAGCACCGGTGTTTCCTCCGGCTCGTTTAGTGGGACGATATCCCATCCCGCGCCCTAACCCGACCAGCTAAAAACCGCACTTCGCAATCAGCCCTCACGCGTCATCAGCGTGGCGGCTGATTGCTTTTGCGGGAACGGAGAAATTCAACTTTACAACCATACCCTAACTCGACTGCGCTGGCGGGAAACCGCTGACGTGTTTTCGGCTGGCAGCTGAAATGGACAGGTGCTCCCCAATTCGCGCAATCCGTGGTTCTTCAGAAGACTTCCAAACTTTCCGCGTAACGTCGCGGTGGTTTCCGTTCTGTACCTCGGTGTACGGCCAGAAAGGATTTCTCAATAACGGGGAGTCAAAGAAGGCCAAACAAAAAAAGAAAATAAAACTATGAAGAAACCAAACATTGTAAGACTTAGCCTCGCGCTTGCCTCGCTGGTTGCGGTAACAATCGCGTCCGGGCAGGACCCGCGCCCCCTTGGCGCGCAAGGCGGAAGACTTCAAGGGACTTGGGAGATGCAGATAACTCTAACCGATTGCGCCGGTCACCCGATCAGGAGCTTCCAGTCACTAGTAAAATTCGAGGCGGGAGGCACGATGACGGATTCGACCTCGGGCACACCGCCGGCTCTGAGGACACCGGGACTAGGTGTTTGGCGCCACACCACTGGCAATAACTATGCGCTTCGCTTCAAGTCCTTCAACTTTGATGCTCAGAACGTCTTTACGGGCTGGACGATCATTGCGGGCGAAACGACCGTGGATGGAGACACCAGGGGCGGGCCCGCAACCGTCGAGGTCTACGATCCAAACGGGGTCTTACTTGTAACTCTATGTGCCGAGACTGTTGGCACGAGATTCGAGTTGTAATCGATTACGGGATTTGGCGCGTTTCATCCGCGCCAAAACCCCCTTTGCTCACGAATAAACGTTATTCAGACGAGTCACCCCGAAAGCATTCGGGCGCCAGCTCGTTGCTCTTCAGAAGAACCGCGCCGACACGTTTCATTTCATCGAGCGCGCGGTCGATGTCACCAGGCTCGAGATTGATCCCGCGGCAGCCATCGAGGATGACATGCGTGTTTAAGCCGAGCTGGCGCGCATCCAGAGCGCTGTATTTGACGCAGTAGTCCAGGGCAAGGCCGATCAAATAAATGTCTTTGATCGATCGCTCCTCCAAATAATGAGCAAGACCGGTATGGCGCCGATGGGCGTTGTCGAAAAATGTGCTGTAACTATCGATGAGCGGATCGACTCCCTTGTGAAAAATATGAGCAATCCGGCTGGTATCGAATGCAGGAGCAAACTCAGCTCCATGTGTGTTTTGAACACAATGCACAGGCCAGAGGATTTGTTCGATACCGTCGAGGATGATGCGATCACCCGGCTTCTTGCCCTTGTGATTTGCCGCGAAGCTGCCGTGATTGGGCGGGTGCCAATCTTGCGTCGCCACAACGAGATCAAAGTATCTCTGCAAATCGTTGGCGAGCGGGATGACTTCATCCCCACGCGGAACGGGTAACGCGCCGCCCGGCAAAAAATCATTCTGAAGATCGACGATGATCAGCGCGTTCATTGACTATGCATTTCCTTCTACGATTTCGCTCGCCTCTCCCCTTTCAGTATCCGTTTAGCGCCAAAGGCGTCTCTCATATTAGCCTGGGGCATCGCCCCAGGAATTCAAATTGCCGCATAGGTCAGCGCTGAAAGCGCGTTTCAATGGCACCGCGGTTGATTCGCGCTTTCAGCGCTGGTGTCTTGGGAACCATAAATCCTGGGGCGATGCCCCAGGCTTGCGATGAATGCTGCGCCTTTGGCGCTAAACACATTCCCTTTTCCAACAAGGGAGAGGCGAGAGATGGCGCTGGATGAAATAGTTCACTCCAATTGTTCCTTCGCGCGCGCGACTAGGGTGGATCTTAGCTCGTGCAATGATTTTTCGAGGCCGACTTGGTAAGCGCGCGGATTATCCAGGCTCCTGATTTCTAGCGGCAGACGGCTGATTTGCTGGCGCGTGCACTCGCGCGAGGCGACAAGATCGGGCGCCTGATAGACCAATTCACCTTTGCGGAAGATGGGAACGAGCAAGTCGGAGTATTCGGTGTTAGCAGGAATCTCCGTCTCTTGCTCGGTCGGAATATCTACAATTACACACGGTTTACTTACCTCGTGATCGATTTCGTAAATCGCGTCGGCCACGAATCTGCCGTCCGGCTGATGAAACCGGCGCACCTGCAATAGCCCCGGACACGAAGTCTTCGCCCGTTCATCGGAAAGCTTGATACGGTATTGCCATTGACCGCCGGGATGACGCACTGCGCCGAGTTTATAAATGCCGCCTAATGCCGCATCGGGCTGGCCAGTAGTGAGCTTTGTTCCGACGCCCCACATGTCGATCTTCGCGCCGCGCCTTTTCATGTCCGCGATAATGTGTTCGTCCAGATCACCCGAGCAGACGATCTTTGCGTTTGTGAATCCGGCTTTATCAAGCATTCGTCGCGTTTCGATGCTCAACGCGACACGATCTCCAGAATCCAGGCGCACTCCGATCATTTCGTGTCCGTTTTTGCGCAGCCGGCTGGCTACATCGATCGCGTGGCGCACGCCCTCGAGGGAATTATAGGTGTCCACCAAGAAGACGCAGTTGTTCGGCATCGCTTTGGCATACGCTTCAAACGCCTCGCTCTCACTTTCGAAAAACATGATCCAACTGTGCGCCTGCGTTCCGCTCACTGGAATTCCGAACCGTTGGCCGGCTTGCAAATTCGACGTACCCGCGCAGCCGCCTACACAGGCTGCCCGTGCCGCGGTCAAACCGCCATCAACGCCCTGTGCGCGGCGCAAACCAAACTCGATGACTGGATCATTTTCAGCGGCCAAACATACGCACGCCGCTTTTGTCGCGATGAGACTTTCGAAATTCAGAATGTTAAGCAGAGCCGTTTCCAGAATCTGACATTGGATAATTGGACCGCATACCCTGATTAGCGGCTCATTTGGAAAAACCAATGTTCCCTCGGGAATTGCATCAATCTCACAAGTCAGTCGCAAGCTGCGGAGGTAGTCGAGAAACCCGGCGCTAAATAATGGTTCGCCATCGTTTCCGCGCTGGGATGCCAGATATTCGATTTCCGTGTGATTGAAATGGAATGCGCGTAGGAAATCGATCGCTGTCGCGAGCCCGCACGCGACGGTGAATTCACCAGAGAACGGGTTCTCGCGAAAAGTGGCGTGGAACGCTGCCTCGTAATCACTTACCCCAGCGTTCCAATAACCGCACGCCATTGTGACCTCATAAAGATCGGTCGTTAGGGCAGAGAAATTGCGCGCCGGAGGCTTCACGATGGACTAACAATTTAAACAGCCGGTCCGAGTTCGCGAGTTCTGGGGAGCACAGGCTGCCAGCCTGTGGTCGCCGGCAGCCCTGCCGGCAACATTCTCGTGCACGCAACTGCGAGGTGACAATTTTTCCCGGTCTCGGCAAGCTGCTGAGACCCGCAGGCTGGCAGCCTGCGCTCCCCGGATGCGACCGCGGCGCGTTTGCATAACGTTTCCCAGATGAGTGGCGATGAAGCGAAGATCAAAAGAGGCTGAACGCAGTTTTCCCTTCCTGCGGGTCAATGAGCGGGAACGAAAACCGCGGAAACGCGGCTTAACCGAAATCCGAGGACCGTATTACTCGGCCTATGGTCGACGACATCTCGAAGATTTATTCGAAACGATGGGCGCTTACGTCGATTCCCTGAAGTTTGCTGGCGGCTCATTCACTCTCATGCCACAACAAGCGGTGCGAGACATCATCGACCTTTGCCACGAACACGATGTGCTCGTTTCCACCGGCGGTTTTATAGAACGTGTACTCGTGCAAAGCGCTGACGCAGTGCAGCAGTATGTCGCCCAATGCAAGAAGCTCGGGTTCGACATTATCGAAATCTCGGCGGGGTTCGTCTCGATTCCTACTGATGATTGGCTGCGGCTGATTGAGCTGGTGCGCAAATCCGGCTTGAAAGCGAAACCGGAGGTCGGGATTCAATTTGGCGCTGGTGGCGCGACTGCTCCTGAAGAACTGAAAGCGGAAGGTACGCGTGACGCAAGCTGGGCGATCGCGCAGGCGACACGATTTCTCGATGCCGGCGCGGAGATCATCATGATCGAAAGCGAAGGTATCACGGAGAATGTCGATCCATGGCGCACAGACGTTCCGGCAAAATTCATAGACGAGATCGGCATGGAGAAACTCATGTTTGAAGCCGCCGATCCCGATGTGTTCGAATGGTACATCAAAAATTACGGCGTCGACGTGAACCTGTTTGTCGATCACAGCCAGATCGTGCAGTTGGAATGCCTGCGAGCTGGTATCTGGGGAACGAAGAGTTTGTGGGGACGGGTTGTGACGTTCAAAGACACACGAAAATAAAAACGCGTGTCATCCTGAGCGAAGCGAAGGACCTCTCGCTGCATGCTGCTTTACACAAGCTAATGAGCGTGACGACTGCTTCGATTGCGAGGTTCTCGCTGCGCTCGGAATGACAAATTAGGGCGCCGGTTTCGCGCCAATGTGATTAACGAACCAATCGCTGGCGAGTTGCGCTACTTTCTCCAGCGTGCCCGACTCTTCAAAAAGGTGTGTCGCGCCTGGAATGATCTCGAGTTTCACTTCGCAGCCCATCCTATCGCGTGCTTGCTCGTTTAACTCGATGACGATGTCATCGTCGCCACCGACAATGAGCAGGGTGGGTGCCTGCACTTTCGGCAATGCTTCATCCGCCAAATCTGGACGCCCGCCGCGCGATACGACAGCGCCCACATCCTGTGAAACATCGACCGCCGCCACCAGCGCCGCAGCGCCGCCTGTGCTTGAGCCGAAATAGCCAATCCGCAAATCGCGCGTTTCTGGTTGCTGCTTTGCCCACTTTGTCGCATGAACAAGGCGTTCCGCCAGCAAATGGATGTTGAACCGTAGCTCGCGAGTCTGCATGTCAATCGCTTCCTCTTCATGCGTGAGCAAATCAAAAAGCAGCGTCGCCAGTCCGGCGTCGTTCAGTATGCGCGCCACAAATTGATTTCTTGGACTGTGCCGGCTGCTACCGCTGCCGTGCGCAAAGAGCACCAGCGCCGTCGCGCCCTTGGGAATGTGCAGATTGCCGGCCAGAGCCGTTCGGCCTGCCTGAATTCGCACTTCGCTCATGGTCGAAAGCGGATTACCTCATGGAACCGTTCGATGCTGCCAAATTTATCTGGAAGAATCAGGTTCACACCTTAAAGGGATAAGTTTCCGGTAACTCACCGGCGTCCCAAACGCTGCTTTGTTCCAGCGGCTCAACTGCGTGTGTTTCGTCAATGTGAATTATCGCATCGAATTGTTCCGGCAAGCGCCCATGAAAATAATGGCTCAACCGTTCTGTCTCTGGCCGATAAATCACGCCGATTGCGCGCTCGATTCGCCGCTTTTGCAGGGCGCCAATCTGGCCTGCGCCTCGCAAATCGATCCAAAACCGAGGCAGACCGGTCTCGTGAAACAATTCCTCATAGCTGCCTCGCAGCGCGGGCCGAACGTTTTTGCGTTCTGTAGGCGCGCCCCAATCTGACGCTGCAGTCACCGTGCCATGATGCGTACTGAAGCCGATCAGCACGGTTTCATTGCCGAAACGCTCGCGCATCAGTTGGCCAACGTTCACTTCACCGTAATGACTCATCTCCGTCGCGCGCGCGTCGCCGAGATGAGAATTGTGCGCCCAAACGACTGCTTTCGGTTGCCGGCTCCCATCCAGATGCGCAACCAAATTTTCGATTGTCTCGACCATGTGGCGATCGCGCAAATTCCATGATGACGCGCGCCCACGAAACATCGATCGATAATACTGTTCGGCGTTTTTGACCAGACGCGCGTTTTGTTCCGCAAAGAAAAGTTCCTCTGCAGCAACCTCGCCATTACGGCTCAGAAATTCGGCCGCTTTGCTTCGCAGTTCGACCAGCTGTTCGACGACTTCCTCTTCGCATGGTTCGGCTGCACCGACCGTGGTGGCATAACCGTATTCTTGTGGCTTGTGGCTAAAATGATCGAAGCAGGAGTAGCGCGCTCGCGCGCGTTTCGCCGAATCGAGATCGATCTTTTCCAGGTATTTGAGCACCGCCTCAATCGAGGCGTGGAGACTGTAGAGATCCATTCCGTAGAATCCAACCGGCGCTCGCTTCGAATCGAGATCTTTGTTAAAGCCGCGCAGCCACTCAACGAACTCCACCATCACTGTGTTCCGCCACATCCAGATTGGAAACCTGCGAAAACCCGAGAGCGCCTCATTGGCGTCGGTATCCACCGTTGTGCCGCGAACATATCGATGCACCCGGGCTGAATCCGGCCAGTCCGCCTCGATGGCCAGGACGGAGAAACCCTTTTCGGCGATGAGCCGCTTCGTAATCGCTGCGCGCTCGAAATAAAACTCGTGTGTGCCGTGCGTTGCTTCGCCCAGGAGGACAAATCGCGCATCACCAATTAGCTTGAGTAGCCCGTCATAATCATTTGTTCCGCCCGAGAGCGGTTGTACGATTTCGCGAACAAATTCGGTGCCTGTCATTGGTCTTCCTTCGTCGCGTGGCCAAGCAGCTCGCGCACGTCTTCATCGGTTGTCTGGGAGAAATCTTCGTAATACTGGCCGACAGCCTGAAAAAATTCAGGCGTGCTGAGGCAGATCGTTTCGTCGGCTTGTTCTTCGATCTCGTGGCACGTATCCGGCGGACCGACCGGCACGGCTACGACGATCCTCGCAGCGCCGCACTGTCGCAGTGCCTTTACAGCGGCGCGCATCGTTGCGCCCGTGGCCAATCCATCATCTACCAAAATGGCAATCCGATCCCGCAACTTCGGTGCCGGGCGTCCCTCCCGATAGATTTGTTCGCGCCGCTGCAGTTCTGTTGTTTCCCGCGTGGTAACGGCCTCGATTGCCTGATCTGCTTGCGGGATCGCGCGCATGACATCTTCATTCAAAACACGCACGCCGCCAGAAGCGATCGCGCCAGCAGCCAGTTCCTCGAAACCGGGGACACCGAGCTTGCGCACAATGAAAACGTCGAGTGGCGCGCGAAGGCGCTTTGCAACTTCGTTGGCAACAGGCACGCCGCCACGCGGCAGGCCGAGCACAATCACGTCGTCGCGATCCGCATATTTCTCGAGCTCTTCCGCGAGAAGCCGCCCCGCTTCGATTCGGTTTGGAAAAGCTCGTTCCATGCGGCCAACCTCGCCGCTTTATGCTGCCGAGGCGAGCGGCGGAAATAACGACTGCATATCGTGAGGGAAACTATGCATAACCTTTGTCATTTCACCGGCGCCAATATAATTGGCCACCACCGACAGAACGCACTGCGCGGTTTCCAATGGGTCGACCACGCGTCCAGCGACAATTTTCTCTTGTACGGTGTCCAGAAATTCCTGGCGAGACATTTTAATCGGCACCTTGGACGGCTCCCATCCTTCGTAGTAAAGGCCGCGGATAAGCATTGGCAGTTGGGCGCCGAAATGTACCGCCAGATCCGAGGGCAGGCGGTCTCGCACAGTCTGTAAAACAGCTCGAAGCGCTTTGTACGCGTCGCGTTTTTCCATGTGCAGTGCTTCCGCAATCCGCGCGATCCATTCGTGTGTTTTCTGCGTTGTTGACTCAATGGTTTCAAGGCCTTGCTCACTCATAAGACGTAAATCTCCTCTCTGTTTTGCGGATTTCCCTGCCGAGCATGAAGGAAATCCTTCCTATTAGGATTTCGCTTCTGCGCGTAGTGGCGCGTGTGCTACAAAACGGCCCTGCGTAGCGCTAAAACTCTGGGTTCAGCTGGCGGGATTCCGATTAGGCCAGGGTGGGGGCAGCGGAAGCTCGTAGCGTTTCGTCTTTAGTTCTTCTTGAATTTCCTGGATCGCACGGTCGAGTTGCTGATCTTCGCCTTTGAATTCTTTGCCAGGATCGTTATCGACGACGATGTCGGGATCGACACCGCGACCTTCAACGATCCATTGTTTACCGTCCTTTGAGTACGGAGCGAATTCGGGTTTGAAGAATTGGCCGCCATCGGCAAGCGGCAGCGACTCGCGAATACCAATAACGCCACCCCACGTGCGTTTCCCGATCAATTTGCCAAGCCCAAGCGCTTTGAACCGGTAGGGAAAAATATCGCCATCGGATGCGGAGAATTCGTTGGTTAACGTGACCATCGGGCCAACGAATGTTTGCGGCGGATCGGTCTGGGGCATGCTGTTGCGTGCCATTCCGACCATCACCAGCGCGCGCCGCAATCGCTCGATCACCAGGGGCGAGACGAATCCACCGCCGTTGCCCCGAACATCAACAATAAGCGCGTGTTTGCGGATTTGCGGGAAGTAAAGCTTTGTGAACTCGTTCAACCCGGGCTGGCCCATATCGGGGATGTGCAGGTAACCGACTTCGCCTCCGGTTTTCTTGTTAACGTAATCGATGTTCTTTTGCACCCAATCGAGGTAGTAAAGCGGCGCCTCATTGTCGGTGGGCACAACCGTCACGTCTCGCGCGCCGTCGTCAGTCGGTTTGGAATTAACCCGCAGAATCACTTGTTTGTCAGCGGTGCCGATGAGTGCGTCGTTAAGGTTAGGCAATGTAGAGACGGGGGTGTTGTTGATCGCCAGAATGTAATCGCCCGGTTTCACGTCCACGCCGACATCTGTGAGTGGCGAGCGGGTTTTCTTGTTCCAATTTTCGCCCGGCAAAATCCGTTCGATGCGATAGGCGCGGGTGGCCGGAGCGCGCGAAAATTCCGCGCCGAGCAGGCCAAGCTTGATTCGCGGAGTGTCGGGGCGCTCACCGCCGCCGACGTACGTATGTCCGTTGTTCAACTCGCCAATGAGTTCGCCTAACAAGTAAGTAAGGTCATTGCGATGATTCACGAACGGGACCAACGCAGCGTATTTGTCGCGCATCGCTTTCCAATCGATGCCGTTCATTGCGGGCGAATAGAAGAAATCGCGCATTTGCCGCCAACATTCGAAGTAGATTTGCTTCCACTCGGCATGCCGATCCAGTTGCGTGTCGAGACCTTCGATCTTGTGCTCGTGGTCTTTAGTCTCGAGCTTGTCCTTCGGCACATCGATGATGGCGTAATCTTTTTTGATTTTCACCAGCATCTTTTTGCCGTCGAACGTGATTTGGTAATTGTTCGCGTCGCCCAGAACGGTCTCCTTGCGATCGTCCACGTTATAAACGCAAAGGTGCGATTTCTTGTCTTTCTCGGGGAATCCTTCGTCGTCATCTTCACCGACTTCATCAGCGGCCGTGCGGCGAAGGTAGAAGATCCGCCCGTCATCCAGCATCCGGATGTTGCGATAATTTCCTGGCGTAATTTCCAAGCCGACGATCCGGTTCTGGATCCCATCGGTATCGACTTTCACAACGACTGGCTTCTTTGGTTTTTCTTCCGGTTTTTTTCCAGTGGCTTTTTCTTCCGGCTTTTTCTCTTCGGCTTCCTTTGCTTTTTCCTTTTGTCGTTTTTCTTCGGCCTTGCCGACTTCATCGCTCTTTGGGGCGAGCGGATTCGCCGTTTCTTTGGCTAGCGTGACGAGATAAACGCGCTGCATGTCGCGATACACGTTTGCAAATTCTTCTTCGCCAAAGGTCGGTTTGAAATCGCGCGCCGAGCTGAGTAACAAATATTTTCCGTCGTCGCTGAAGACTGCTTCGCCAGAGCCGTACCAGTTATCGGTGACAGCAGTCTGTTGTTTGTTCGCGAGCGAATAGAGATAGATGCGGGACATCCCATTTTCCTCCGGGCGCGCCCACGTAATCCACTGACTGTCCGGAGACCAGGCGTAACCTTCGATCTCACCGTATTTGTCCTGATCGACTAGCGTGATCGCTTTGGTTGCAACGCCGATATAGCGCAATCGCTGCAACCGATCGCTCCAGAGCAGCTTTTTGCCGTCGGGCGACCATTTCGGCGCGTAGTAATAAGTGTCGGCGCCACTTGTAATCTGTTGCGGCTCGCCTTTGCCGTCCTGGGAACGAACGTAAAGTTCGTTTTCGCCGGTTACATCCGAGTTATAGGCGATCCATTTTCCATCCGGCGACCAAACCGCGTCGCGCTCGTGGGCGCCTGATGTCTTCGTCAGATTGCGCGGCGTTCCGTTCTTTGCCGCCACGGAAAAAAGATCGCCGCGCGCGACTGTGATGGAGCGCTCGCCATCCGGCGCGAGGTTCACCGATTCGATATGTTTGGCTGCATCGACAAACGCGGAGCGGCCGATCGCGAAATCTTCCTTGATCTCGATGGGCACCGGTGTTGCCTGACCACTCGCGAGGTCGTAACGCCAGATATATCCCGCTTGTTCGAACACGATCGAGTCTTTACCGATCGACGGGAACTTGATGTCGAAATCTGTGAAATGCGTGAGCTGCTTAGTTTCCTTCGTCGCGAGGTCGATAACGAACAAATTCATGCGATTATCGCGATCGGAAATGAAATAGATTTTATTGTCCGGTGCCCACATCGGGCAGATGTCCTGGGCGGGATTGTCTGTCAGATTTTCGGTCGCGCCGGCTTTGAAATCGTAAATCCAAATGTCATCCGCCATGCCGCCGCGATAATGTTTCCAGGTGCGAAACTCGCGAAACACGCGGTTGTAAGCCATTTTCGAATCGTCCGGGGAAAACGAAACGAAGCCGCCACGCGGCACCGGCAGCTGCTGCGGTATTTCCGCGTCCAGCCCGACGGTAAATAGAGCCCCGATGAAATCGTTGAAGGACTTCATACGCGAACGGAAGACGACCAGTGGCTTCGTATTTTCCCATGCCATCACGAGGTTGTTAGGCCCCATCCGGTCGGAGATGTCGTCCCGGCCGAGCGTGGCCGAAGTCGTCAGCCGTTTCGGCACGCCACCCTCGGCCGGCATCACATAGACTTCTGTGTTGCCGTCGTATTGCGAAGTGAAGGCGATCTGTGTCCCGTCCGGCGAGAAACGCGGGAACGAGCTGTAGCCAGGACCGCTCGTGAGCCGTCGCGCAATACCGCCATCTTTGCCGACTGTATAAATCTCGCCGGCATAACAGAAAACGATTTGCGTTCCATTCGTAGTCGGGAAACGCAACAGGCGCGTCGTATCGGGCAATTTTTGCGCGGAGACGCGCGAAATCGAAATTAGGCCGCAGGTGGTCAAACAGAGAAGAAAAAGAGATCGAATGAGCATGTTCATGGAAAAAGCTTGAAGCGAGCAAGCTGCCTTTGAACACATCAAAAGCAACAATTTGGATGCAGGCGCAGCGTTTTTGGATTCAGCCAGTGAGGCTGGTGATGAATAAATGCGATGCAACTGAGATCTTAGCTAAGACGCCGGTGAGCTTTGTTTTTGTCTAAAAACGGTGCACTGCGAAGCACACTGGCGGAAGGGGTGGGATTCGAACCCACGGTGGGTTTCCCCACGCTCGATTTCGAGTCGAGTGCCTTAAACCGGACTCAGCCACCCTTCCTAAAGGGCAGAGGAAAACGCCGAAACGCCCAACGTCCAACATCCAACGTCGAATGCAAACCCTGTGTGAAATCGGGTGCGTAATGCGGACAATCCTGGGCGTGGGCCTCCATTGGTGGGGAGTCGAGATTCTCTCTTGTTTGGCAGACCTGGTTTGTCTTCCTCACAGGCCAAAAATGTTACAATTTTAGACTTGCCATGCCTTCCCCCGGGGCTGCATATTGTATGTCCCAAGGACAGCGAACGCTATTACTTGTTGTTCACTAGGATTCACAAGTTGTTTGCGCCGCTGTTCACAAGTATTCACACCTTATTGAAAAACCTCAACCGTCCCTCACCGCCATGATTCAATTAAAACCCGGAATTCCGCCTGCCTCCCTTAAAGGACCACGTGAACCGGCTGTGCGCCGAAGAAACAAGGCCGACAAAAAGAAAAACACCGGCTTGCGTTTTGAGCGCGTGTTCAGTGATGCCGCTGTTGCGCCATTTGATCAAGTTGATTGGGAACGGCGCACTGCAGAGATCACCGATGACAGTGGAAAAGTGATCTTCAAGCAGGACGACATTGAAGTCCCGAAAAGCTGGAGTGCGCTCGCGACCAAAATAGCTGTCTCGAAATATTTTTACGGCGACATCGCGAACGGCACCGATCCATACAAGGGCGGACGAGAAATTTCGGTGCGACAATTGATTCATCGCGTCACGCGCACGATTGCCGATTGGGGGCTGGCGGACGGTTACTTCGCGGATGCGGAAGCTGCGGAAGTTTTCTACGACGAACTGACCTGGTTGTGCTTGAACCAACACGGCGCGTTCAACTCGCCGGTCTGGTTCAACGTCGGCTTGTATCATCAATATGGCGTGGGCAAAGGCGCTGGGGCCGGCAATTATTTCTACAATCGCGAAACCGGCACGGCGGAACGCGCCGCGTCGCAGTACGAGTATCCGCAGGGAAGCGCGTGTTTCATCCAGAGTGTAGAGGACACGATGGAAGACATCATGCGGTTGGCGACCAGTGAAGCGATGCTTTTCAAGTATGGCAGCGGTACGGGTACCGACCTTTCTTCACTCAGGTCAACGAGGGAAAAGTTGAGTGGCGGCGGGAAACCCAGCGGACCGCTGTCGTTCCTGAAAGTTTACGACCAGGTTGCGAACGTGGTGAAAAGCGGCGGCAAAACGCGGCGCGCCGCGAAGATGAACACTCTCAAGGATCGGCATCCGGACATCGAAGAGTTCATCGACGCGAAACAGAAGGAAGAAAAGAAGGCATGGGCGCTTATCGAGCAAGGCTATGATGGCAGTTACAACGGCGACGCGTACGGCTCGGTCATGTATCAGAACGAAAATGTGAGCGTGCGGGTCAGCGATGAATTCATGGAGGCGGCGCTAGAAGGCCGTGAGTGGTGGACGCGCCGCGTAACTGACGGCAAACCGTGCGAACGAAAAGATGCGCGCACGCTGCTGCGCAAGATTGCTGAAGGAACATACATCTGCGGCGATCCGGGAATGCAATTCGATTCCACGATCCACAAATGGCACACCTGCAAAGGGACGGGCCGTCAAAATTCCACGAATCCGTGCTCGGAATATCTGTTCCTCGATAACACCGCGTGCAATCTGGCTTCGCTGAATTTGATGAAGTTTAAAACTGCGGACGGCGACTTTGATGTCGAGCGGTTCAAGGCGGCGGTGCGCATTTTCATTACGGCGCAGGAGATCATCGTCGATAATGCGAGTTATCCGATCAAGGAAATCGCGGAGAACTCGCATATTTTCCGCACACTCGGACTGGGCTACGCCAACCTCGGGTCGCTCATCATGAGCTACGGTTTCGGTTACGATAGTGTCGAAGGCCGGGCACTCTGTGGCGCGATCACGGCGATCATGACTGGCGAGGCTTACGAGCAAAGCGCGCGATTAGCGCACGCGATCGGGCCGTTTCCAGGTTATCGCGACGCGCGCGCCAGCGGCGTGCCGAAACCGATCACGAAGGACAACGTCGCATCGATGCTGGAAGTGATTGAATTGCATCGGGACGCAGTGCGCGAAATCTCAGACGCGAAGGAATTCGCGCATTTGAAACAGGAAGCCGCGAAGGTTTGGGACAGCGCGGCGGATCTTGGAAAGCGTTACGGTTATCGGAACGCGCAAGTCACTGTGCTCGCGCCGACAGGCACGATCAGTTTCCTGATGGATTGTGACACGACGGGAATTGAACCGGACATCGCGCTGGTGAAATACAAGCTGCTCGCGGGCGGGGGAATGCTCAAAATTGTCAATCAAACGATCAGACCTGCGCTGGAGAAACTCGGTTACAATTCCGAAGAGATCGAACGCATCATCGCGCACATTGACGCTTTCGACACTATAGAGGATGTCACTGATACGGATGGGTCGAGAATTTCATCCGGATTGAAGCCGGAGCATCTGCCGATATTCGATTGCGCCTTCAAGCCGTTCAAAGGCGAGCGCAGTCTCAATTATTTGGCGCACCTGCGAATGATGGCCGCCGCGCAACCGTTCCTCAGCGGCGCAATTTCAAAGACGGTCAATATGCCGGAAGCCGCCACAGTAGATGACATCATGAACACTTACGTTGAAGGATGGCGACTCGGTTTGAAATCGGTGGCCATTTACCGCGAGGGCTCGAAGCGGTCTGCGCCGCTGAACACCCGAAAGACCAAAGACATGGGCGCAACTGTCACCGGCATCGATGATGCCGGTCCTGAGGGGGACGCGCTTCAAAAACGCATTCTCGAACTGGAACAGGAAGTGGCGTCATTGCGCGGCCTGGTCGATCAACCGGTGCGCCACCGCATGACCGACACCCGCATGTCGCTCACCCACAAATTCGAGATTGCTGGTCACGAAGGTTACATCACTGTCGGGCTCTACGCAGACGGTCAGCCGGGCGAGCTTTTCATCACCATGTCCAAAGAAGGCAGTACCATCGGTGGATTGATGGACACAGTGGGCACGCTCACTTCCATCGCTCTGCAGTACGGCGTGCCGCTCGAAAGCCTGGTGAAGAAGTTTGCCTACCAGCGGTTTGAGCCCAGCGGTTTCACAAAGAACCCCGATATTCGCCACGCCACCAGCATCACTGATTACGTGTTTCGCTGGCTGGGCTGCCAGTTCATCAAAGGCTATAAGGAAGCGACTTCACCCAACCGAGGCCAGCCGGATCTGCCGCTGAAGGAAATTGCGGAGATCGAGCAAAAAGCTGTGAACCGGCCAGTCTCCGATCTGGCGCGCACCGCTGAGAAAGAAGCGATTGACGTAATCACAAATCATCCGCCTGGCGATTCCGAATCTGGCCGACAGAACGGGAACGGCAATGGTCACGCCGACCGTGTAACAGTGGCTCTTGGCAGTATCTTTATGGGGATCACTTGTTCAGTATGTGGCAGCGACAAGGTGATCCGTGCCGGCGCTTGCGGCGTTTGCACCGAGTGCGGCACCAGTCAGGGGTGTAGCTGAGAGCGAAGCACCAATCCCAAAGCTTCGACAGCGTTTAAATTTTTAGATTGCGCCGTTGCAAAGCCCGGGCCGCTTGCCTCGAGGTTCGGAATCATCGGAATCCTGTGGATTTCTGAAGACGACGTGCAAGATATGGCGCCCGATTGGACACACGCGCGCACATGGCTACAATGCGTCGCCCGTTTTTCTAAAGACAACCTGAATGAATAAGCTCGACGCGCAGCGACAGAAAGAAATCCAGCAAGCTGAAGAACTGCTTTTCGCAGGCCCGCAGACGCTTGGGTTTGCCAAAGGTCTTTTCCAAGGACATTTCGTTGCTGATTGGGTGATGCCCTATCCGCGCATTCCGGCAGCGCAAAAGGTGGAACTGAATGGAAGTCTTACCGAGCTTCGCCAATTTCTGGATGAGCACCTCCATCCTGCGGAAATCGATCGGAACGCAGACATACCGCGCAGTGTGATTGATGGCCTTGGCCGAGTTGGAGTGCTCGGCATGACTGCCCCAAAGGAATATGGCGGGCGTGGATTCTCGCAAATGGCTAACTGCAAAATCCTGGAAGAGATCGGCCGCCGCTGTGCATCGACATCCGTTTTTGTGAATGCGCACCACTCGATTGGAATTCGCGCGTTATTACTTTTTGGAACGCACGAGCAAAAACAGCGATGGCTTCCAAAATTGTCGACCGGTGAACAACTCGGCGCGTTTGCGCTGACCGAAAAGGAAGCCGGATCGGATGCGGCAAACGTGCAGATGCAAGCGCGACCCAGTGAAGACGGATCGCATTTCATTCTGAACGGTGAAAAGCGCTATATCACGAACGCGGCAATCGCAGATGTGCTGACCGTGATGGCGCGCACGCCGATGCCAGGATCGGACAAGACCTCGATCACAGCTTTTCTGGTTACACCCGACATGCCTGGATTCGAAATGATCGAGGCGCGCATGCCGAAGATGGGAATTCGCGGGACGGCAACCGGGCGATTCGCATTACGCGACGTCAAAGTCCCGAAGGAAAACATTCTCGGTCCGCCTGGCAAGGGTCTCAAGGTGGCGCTGACGGTTCTCGATTTCGGACGCACAACATTTGGCGCGTGTTGCACCGGCGCGGCCAAGACTTGTTTGCGTTTAGCGATCGAGCACGCAAACACGCGCAAACAATTCAACAAGACGCTCGGTAATTTTCATTTGGTCCAAAAGAAAATCGCGCGCATCGCGGCGGATGCTTATGCGATGGAAGCGATGACCACGATCACTGCGTCACTGATTGATCGCGGCCTTGAGGACTACATGCTCGAGACAGCGATGCTCAAAGTGTTCACCACGGATCGACTGTGGGAGTGCATCAACGATGTGTTTCAGATTTATGGCGGCTCGGCG
>JBKPGQ010000335.1:0-3112 GCA_046729455.1 Verrucomicrobiota bacterium | reverse complement strand
GAGATCGGCGCGGGACAGGAAGTGGTGCGCTGGTTTTTCCGGGTCGGCGGCGCCGCGGGGACCGTCGCCAAGAGCATGTCGGCTTACGACATGCAGGTAAGCGACGCCATCTACGGACGCGCTGACCGCTATGTTTCGCGCAACCGGCTGCAGGCGATGCTCGATCACGAATTTGAGCTCGACATCGAGCGGCTGGGACCGGAGCGCGGCGATAACACATCGTTCTTCGCTTTCGCCGATACCGTGGTGGCGCGGAGCTATCGTGGCACGGCCGAGTGCCACGGCTGGATGGGGATCAAGTTTCAGAGCCGCGCCAACGATCAGCCCAGCCAGGTCGTGATGCACGTGCGCATGCTGGACGAGGAAGCGTCGGGGCAGCAAGAGGCGCTCGGCATTGTGGGCGTGAACCTTTGCTACGGCGCGTTTTTCCTGAGTCACGTGCCGGAGGAACTGATCGAATCGCTGCTCGATAATCTCACCACACGTCGCCTCGAGATCGACATGCTCGAGTTCAGCGGAATCGAGTTTCGCAACGTCGACAACCGCGTCATGGCGCTTAAGCTCGTGCAGATCGGGCTGAGCGGCGCAGCCATGTTCGGCCCGAACCGCGAAGTGCTGCAGCCGTCCGACGTGTTGCATAACAAGGCTGTGCTGGTCGAGCGCGGCAGTTTTCGTCCAGTCACTTACGTCAATCTCGACATGTTCCAGAGCGCCCTGATTAAGTTTAAACAGGAACCCGCGGTGGCGAACAAACCCATCCTCGCTCTGATGGAATTGACCATGCGCAATCTGCTGGCCGGCGGCAAAGAGGTTGATCGCCGCGATTTCCTCGCACGCGCAGAGGTCCTGGCTGCGTGCGGCATGACCGTGCTGATCTCCGATTATTTCGAATACTACCGGCTGGCCGCTTATCTCTCCTGGCGGACGCGCGAACGCATCGGCATCGTCATGGGTGTGCCTAGTGTTTATGAGTTGTTCGACGAAAAATATTACGTCGACTTGCCCGGAGGCATTCTTGAGAACTTCGGGCGCCTCTTTAAGAACGACTTGAAAGTTTACGTCTATCCGCTGCAGCGCAGTCCCAAGGACGAACTACAAACCATTCACACCGTGCAGGTGAAACCCGACCTGCAACCGCTTTACGGTTATCTGGTCGGTCGCGGCAGTTTCGTGCAGCTTGATAACTATAATCCCAAATATCTGCCGATCTTTTCCCGGGACGTGCTCAAACGCATCGCCGAGGGGGACGAAAGCTGGGACCAGATGGTGCCCCCGCAAGTTGCCGAGATCATCCGCCGCCGCGGTTTCTTCGGATACAGGAAACGTTAAAACGCAGATCAGCGAGTTCGCCCAGCTGGATTAAGGCTTCCTCGTTTTCGTCGAATGAAGCCATAGGCCATGCAAGGATTGGCATCACCAACTCGACCATTAGCAGAGTCATGATCGGACTAAATTCGGTCGAAATGGTGCGAAACCCCTCATGCCAACGGGAGTTTAATACGTGAATTACGGGGATTAACTCGGGTGCACGGAGGGCCTCTCTAACCTTGACAGAAGGGGAATCGCAAATGCGCGGTCTCGGCGCGACAGCCTGTACAGCGCACCCCAAAGTCTTAAAAAATATTGCAAAGCAGCTCGAGGAGCACAACGTCGTCTCCACTCAGGAGCTGCAAATCGCGCGCCTCATGGGGATCGTCGCGACTAGCCCCGTCGGGCGGGCCGGCTTTAATGACGGACTTCTTTTCCCTTACGAACTCTCCACCATTGGACCCGCTTCGCCGCCCGTTGGTCCAGAAGCGGCGCTCGCTCCAGTCGAACCGAAGAGACCGGAAAAACGAAAGGTGCACGCCATTGCACTGCTGGTCGATTTTTCCGACAACCGGGCAATGCGACGGACGACAGATTTTGAGAACCTCCTTTTTGACAAAGGGAACCCGAATTCGATGGCGAATTTTTACCGACAACTTTCCTACGGCGCGTTGGAGTTGACCGGGGAAGTAATCGGCTACGTGCGCGCGCCTCAGCCTTACAGCTATTACACAACAGCCGAAAGCGGCACGGGAAGTAATTATCCCAAAAACACGCCCGGGCTGCTCCATGACGCGCTGACCATTTTTTGTCGGAGCGATAACCTGGCGCGCTTTGACGCGGACAACGACGGGTTTGTAGATGCGATTTTTCTGATCCATGCTGGCAGGGGTGCGGAGGCGGAACCGAATCCTAGGAAGCGAAAAAAGATGATCTGGTCGCATAAGTGGACCCTTCCGCAGCCGTTCGTAAATCAGGGAGTCAAAGTATTTGCCTACTCCACGGAACCGGAAGACGGGCGCGTCGGTGTTTTTTCGCACGAATTCGGTCACCTACTTGGATTGCCCGACCTCTACGATACGACGTTTCGATCTCATGGAATCGGGGATTGGTGCCTCATGGCAGGCGGGTCCTGGGGAGGCGAAGGAAATCGTCCCGCGCGGATGTCGTGTTGGTGTCTCTCGAAACTCGGTTGGATCAAGCCGAAAGTGGTTACCAGAAAAGAATCGATTCAACTCAATACCCTGGAAGAAAAAAAGACCGAGTGCTATCGACTTTGGACAAAAGGAGCAACCGGCCCGGAATATTTCCTTCTCGAGAATCGCCAGGCCAAAGGGCTTGACGCGGCGCTTCCGGGTTCAGGCCTTGCCGTCTGGCATATCGACGAGCGGCAATCAAACAATGACAATCCACTCGCCTATCTCGTGGCACTCCTGCAGGCGGATGGAAACAAGGATCTGGAACTACTCAAGAATTCAGGCGATGGCGGGGATCTTTTCCCTGGCGATAAATGTGTCGCGGCGGTTGACGACAATACTACGCCATCGACACGAGCAAATACGGGCTCTCCTTCACGCGTAGCGCTTACCAATATCGCAATGAGTGGAGGTATCGTGACCTTCCAGGCAGAGGTCTAGCTCCCAATCAAGCCTGATCGGATAGGGGATCGAGTTGTTCGAGAACCGTTCGCTCGCCGAACGGGCCAGCCAGCAATCGCGCTTGCACACGAACGCGATCGCCTATCGTCACATCTGGCGTTTGGGCAGCAAAGAGAATTAGCGATTGCCCCTCTGCGGGCTGGATA
>JBKPGQ010000334.1:0-1281 GCA_046729455.1 Verrucomicrobiota bacterium | reverse complement strand
CTTGGCCTCGACTACATCGTGATGGCGCTTTCGCCTACGATCGGCTGGCTCTTTCTGGGCCGCGTCATCTCTGGAATTACCGCTTCAAGCATCCCAACTGCGATGGCTTACATCGCGGACGTCGTTCCGAAAGAGAAACGCTCCGGCGCTTTTGGCATGATCGGCGTGGCGTTCGGTCTCGGTTTTATTCTTGGTCCAGGCGTTGGCGGCCCGCTGGGCGACATCGATGTTCGGCTGCCATTCTGGGTCGCCGCCGGATTCAGTCTGGCGAACTGGCTTTACGGTTACCTGTTTGTGCCGGAATCATTGCGCCACGAACATCGAAAAGAATTCACCTTGCGCCGGGCGAATCCGCTGGGTTCCCTCGCCATGCTGCGTTCGCATCCGGAACTGTCCAAACTGGCGACGCTCCAGTTTCTTGCCTACGTTTCGCACGAAGTCTTCGTGATTTGGGCGCTTTACGCGATTTATCGTTTTGCCTGGAGCCAAACCACGATTGGCGTTTCGCTCGCAATCGTGGGCATTTTCACGGCGGCCATTTCCGGCGGACTCACCGGCCGAATTGTGGCGTGGCTTGGTGAACGACGCACACTTTACATCGGCCAGTTTTTTGGCGCGCTTGGCATGGTCATTGCCGGTCTCGCGAGAAACGGAATCGTTTACATGGCCTCTATCCCTATAATTTCGTTGTGGAATATCTCATTCCCCGCAGCGCAAGGCATGATGACTCATCGCGTCAGCGAACGGGAACAAGGTGAATTGCAAGGAGCGATCCAGAGCCTGCGCTCCATTGCGTTTGTCATTGGGCCGTTTCTGTTCTCTGGAATATTCGCCTGGTTCATTAATCCGAAGCATTCGTTCCATATTCCCGGCGCGCCATACTATTTGGCCGCTACATTGTTGTTCACCGCGATGCTACTGGCCACTAGAGTGGAGCAGCCGCAATTCGGAGAGCCGAGCGAGAAACCAATCGGGCTAGTGGAAACCATACCTGCCGATGAAATTGGCTCGGCCTCCGTTGCGCCGATCGTCGATCCGCCGGAAGAAAAGTCTTGAGCATTCACGCTGCATGCGCGATTGAGCCACATATGAAATCCGGCGCGCGTGCCGCAATCGTCGCGGTTGTGATCTGCTCATGGCTTGCGATTTCAAATCATTGTGCGTTCGCTGCGCTGGCAACGAAAACCGACGCGGCGTCAGACGGCTGTCCGTTTCATTCCAAGCCAAAAGAAAAGCCGTCGGCTGGCACGCAGTGTTGCAAAATCTTGCGCGCGGTTACTC
>JBKPGQ010000333.1:0-3737 GCA_046729455.1 Verrucomicrobiota bacterium | reverse complement strand
GGAACCGGCCGTCCTGGCGGTGGCGAAGGTCTTGCCTGCGGTGGTGAATATTAATACGGAGCGCGTAGTGAGACGCACAGTGCGCGATCCGGTTGAGGATTTTTACGCGCAATTCTTCGGCTATAATCGCGTTCGGCCGCGCGAAGTTCGCCAGACTCTGCAAAGTCTCGGCTCCGGTTTCATTATTGACCCGGCGGGTTACATCGTTACCAACCAGCACGTGGTCGAGCGCGCCGCAGATTTGAAAATTCACGTGACGACGAACGACGGCAAAACGCACAACGCCCACTATATAACCGGCGATGACAAGACCGATCTGGCTTTCATCAAGATCGACGCTGAGACCGCATTTCCGTTCATTAGCCTTGATAATATTTCTCCCAACCTGCTAGGCCAGACTGTAATCGTTGTGGGCAACGCGGTTGGGTATGGTAGCTCGATAAGCCGCGGAGTTCTTAGTGCGGTCAAACGCGACATTACTGTGGACGACACCGACTATAAGGGTCTGGTACAAACCGACGCGGCGATTAATCCAGGCAACAGCGGCGGACCCGTGATCGATCTCTCAGGCCGGCTAGTTGGTATTAGCTCGGCGAAAATGGCGTTCACACCGCAAGGCGTCCCCACTCAGGGAATGGGGTTCGCAATTCCAGCCGACATAGTGCGTGATAGCGTCAATCAATTCAAGAAAGTCGCGCAGAAACAAGCCAAACCAAATAATCAGCCCGCGTCCGGGCCCGATACGTCCGTGTCGAATGCGGAAAGGTTATTTGGCCTGCAGCTACAGGATTTGAATCGGGAACTAAGCGATGCGCTGGGTTACCTCCGTGGACGCGGCGTTTTGATTACTGCGGTCGAACCAGATAGTCCGGCAGACAATGCGGGCCTCGAGCGTGGGCTGGTGATTTATCGCGCTGGCAATGTCGAAACGAACTCCGTCAAACAAATCGAGGAAATGTTTCGAGGGGTCCAGAGCGGCACGAAACTCGACTTCACGGTTGGTATAATCCGCCCCCGGGGACAAAACCAGCAGCTCGCCGCTTTGAGCATGACGGCGCGCTAAAAAAATCGGCAACGCAATCAAGGTTCGGTTGTCTCAAGGAAATGTTGCGAAATGATTAAAGTCGAGAATCTGACAAAACGCTACGCTGGCCAGCCCGCCATCCGGGATTTGAATTTCGAGGTTAGCCGGGGCGAAATCATGGGGTTTCTGGGGCCTAACGGTGCGGGTAAAACCACCACGATGCGCATTTTGGCCAGCTTCATGCCGCCTACCTCTGGCCGCGCGACGATTGCGGGATTCGATGTTTTTGAACAATCACTCCAGGCGCGAGCGCATCTCGGCTACATGCCGGAAAACGTGCCACTCTACAGCGACATGCGCGTAACAGAGTACCTGCGTTATCGCGCGGCCCTTAAAGGAGTCCAACATCGCCGCGTTACCGAGCGTGTTGGCGACGTAAAAGAACTTTGTGGTCTCAAGAGCGTTGAGAACAAGCTGATCGGGGCGCTCTCCAAGGGGTTTCGACAGAGGGTCGGACTGGCGGACGCACTTCTCGCTGAACCGGACTTGCTAATTCTGGATGAGCCGACAATCGGCCTCGATCCGAACCAAATCCGGCAGGTGCGCGAGCTGATCAAGAACCTGGGTGAGCAGCATACCATTTTGCTCTCGACGCATATCCTACCGGAGGTGGAGATGACCTGCAGCCGGGTGATTATCATTCACAAGGGACGAATTGAGGCGTGCGATACTCCAGAAAATTTACTCGGAAAAATCAGGCAGGCCGGCGGTGTTGTTCTCGAAGCAAAGGTAGGAAAAGACGATGGCGCGGACGAGCTAAAGAAGATTTCAGGTGTGCGGGAAGTAATCACCGACGGCGAGGATGATTGGAAGAGATTTTCCCTGCGGGTGGAATCAGGCGTCGATGTGCGCGAAGAGGTTTTCCGCCTCGCCACCGAGCGCCACTGGGCCGTGCGCGAGCTGACGCAGCGTCGAGCGACGCTCGAGGATGTGTTTGTGGAAATCACGCAGGCAGACGCAGTGTGACTATATAGAGCAGCGGAGTGTTGGAGTAGTGGAGTAATGAATTACGAAACTGAACTTCGAAACAAGAATCGCGGCTACATGAAGCTGATTGTTTGGCAAAAAGCGATAGAATTGTTTGACCTCATCTGGGCCATTGCTTTTACGGAGAACAAAATTGATTTTAAGCTGCGCTCGCAATTAGCCGACGCTGCGCAGTCGGTATCCGCAAACATCTCGGAGGGATACGGCCGCCGCTCTCTTAATGAATACATCCAATTTTTATATTATGCGTTGGGTTCAATGGCTGAAACAATGACGCGTACAATTGGCCTCAAACAAACCAAGCAAATTTCCGAGGCGCGTTTCAATGACGTAGATGCTCTGCATTATGAAGTCGAGAACCGTCTGCTGCGCCTGATCGACAAACTAGAGCAAAAACGTGGAGACGAAGATTGGATTAACCGCATCGCTGAAGATCCTGAGGAGTATGCCACTACTCCATCACTCCAACACTCCATCACTCCAGCGCATCGATCCCATGCGTAAGTTCTACACTCTCCTTTCGCGCGAAGTACGCAGTTACTTCCATTCCCCCATTGCCTACATCGTGCTCATCTTTTTCCTGATAGTCAGTGGGATCGATTTCTATTTCCAGGTCTCCTTCATGAACCAGCGCCAGGTGCAATACACAGTGCAGGAGGCGTTTTTTAACTCAGTCTTTTTCTGGTTTGCCTTTGTTCTGATTTTTCCACTCATCACGATGCGTCTGTTTGCCGAAGAATTTAAGCTCGGCACGATTGAGCCACTGACGACTGTTCCTGTGCGTGACTGGCAGGTAGTACTCGCGAAATTTTTCGGCGCGCTGATCTTCTACGTAATTCTCTGGATCCCGACCCTGCTTTACTTTGCCATCTTTCTCAAGGTCACAAATGAGCCTGCTGCGCATTCTGCGGGAGCATATGCCGGCTCTTATCTGATGCTCTTATTACTCGGAATGTTTTATCTGTCGATTGGTTGTCTAACCTCCGTCCTGACCAGGAACCAAATCATCGCGGCGATCATTTCCTTCTGCGCAATTACGCTGCTATTTTTCCTCGGTCTGGTTCAATTCATTCTGCTCGATGTAAGCTCTGCGACGCGTGATTTGCTGGGCTATTTCTCTGCGATCGAACACATGGGAACATTTTCGCGTGGCGTGATAGATACGCGGCCAATCGTCCTCTACGTGAGCATGACTATCGTGATGCTGACACTGACCCATCAGGGATTCCAATCCCGCAAGTGGAGGCTTTGAGCGATGCCTAACGAAACAATCCAACGCCCAAAACGTGCCGGAAAAAAAATTCGCCGGGTCCGAATCGGTTTCAACGTTCTCGCGCAAATCGTGCTCGTTTTGTTTCTGGTTGCGATGGTGAACTCGATCGCCTTCAAACACTACGCGCGTTGGGATTTTTCCCGCGACCAAAAATATGCGCTCTCAGATAAGACGAAGCGCTTCCTGGACACACTCAAGGGCAAGATGCGCATCACGATTTTCTTTCCACCTAGCACGCCAATTACTACGGATGTGCAGAATTTGCTGACGGAATACCAGTATGCCGGTAAAGGAAAGGTCGACATCGAGCACATTGATCCCGAGCGTAATCTTTCCCGGGCAAAGGAGTTGTTCGATAAATACAAAGTCGTTACCGACGAGCCTCTTTTAATA